>JBEBGT010000128.1:0-8102 GCA_040081365.1 Candidatus Eiseniibacteriota bacterium
GCGGCCGCGGCCGCACCGGTGGAGCTGCCGACCGAGCCGCCCGTGATCGCGAATCCGTCGCACGCCACCGTGTCGTTCGACAGCGGTGACGGGCAGGAGGGCCGCCTGCGCGTGTCGCTGCGCGGCGACACGCTGCGCGCCACGATCCAGATGCCGGATGCCGCGGCCGCGCAACGCCTCGAGCAGGATCTCGGGGAGTTGTCCCGGGCTCTGCGCACGCATGGCTTCGAAGAGGCACGTCTCACGGTCGACGCACCCCGTTCCGCCTCGAACACGGAACGCGGGAGCAATGACACGCAGGCGCGCGAACACAAGAACCTGCGGGATGAGCGGTCCCACTCCGGAGAGCGCAACTCCGCGCGCCGTGAGCGGGGCACGTCCCGTCAAGAAAGGTAGGCCCGTCATGGTCGTGCCGCTGTCCGCCGTGTCCTCACTGCCGCCGTCCTCGACGGCTGGCGTCGAGTCCGTGCTCGCCGCCGCGAACGCCAGGTCGTCATCGGGTGTCGCCAATGCCCGCGACACCGTCGGCAAGCAGGACTTCCTCACGCTGCTCGTGACCCAGCTCAAGAACCAGGACCCCACCAACCCGCTCCAGCCGCACGAGTTCGCCGCGCAGCTCGCGCAGTTCACGAGCGTCGAGCAGCTCACGCAATTGAACGCCGGCATCAGCATGCTGCAGGAGCAGAACCAGCTCAGCACGCTCATGAGCGAGACGACGTTCTCGGCATCGCTCGTCGGCAAGACCATCGTCGCGCAGGGTGATCAGGTCGAGATCCCCAAGGACGGTCCGGGCAGCGTGCGGATCGACGTCGGGCTCGGCGGCGGCACCGGCACGCTCACGCTCAAGGATGCCAATGGCAAGGTCGTGGCCACGGCACCGCTGGGCCGGCTCGCCGCGGGACCGCAGACGGTGAAGCTGCCCGCCGATCTGCCGCCCGGCACGTACAGCTACTCGGTCGAGTGCAAGGGCGCCAACGATGCCAACGTCGGGGTGCGGACGTTCGTCACCGGCACGGTGGACGGCGTTCACTTCTCGAACGGTTCCATCACGCTGCGCGTGGGGAACATGCAGGTCGGCATCGACGCGCTGAGCGAGATCGGCAAGCCCTGACGCCGCGCCCCGTGCGCGGCTCGCGATTCCCGAAGAACACCACCCCGGCCACACCAGGAGGAACACCGTCATGATGAGAGCCCTGTTCGCAGGCGTGTCGGGCCTGCGCAACCACCTCACGCGCATGGACGTCATCGGTAACAACATCGCCAACGTCAACACGGTGGCCTTCAAGTCGTCGCGTGTCACGTTCAAGGAAGCCTTCGTCCAGCTGGTGTCGGGCGCGGCCCGCCCCAGCGCGACGCTCGGCGGCACGAACCCGATCCAGATCGGTACGGGCGTGAACGTCGGCAGCATCGACCAGATGTTCTCGCAGGGCAGCCTCGAGAACACCGGCCAGCCGCTGGACCTCGCCATCCAGGGCGATGCGTTCTTCGCGCTCAACAACGGCCAGGCCACAGTCTACTCGCGCGCCGGCAACCTGCAGCTCGATGCCAACGGCAACCTGATCAACCCGGGCACCGGCTACCGCGTACAGGGGATCAACGCCGACGACCGCGGCAACTTCACGAGCGGCACCGCGATCACGAACATCCACATCGGCCTCACGGACAAGGCGCCGGCGCAGGCCACGAACACGATCTCCCTCACCGGCAACCTCGACGCCTCGGCCAGCGTGGGCGACATCAAGTCGATGACGACCACCACTTACGACAGCACCGGCGCGCCCCACGTGCTCACGCTGACGTTCACGAACACGGGTCCGTCCACGTGGGACTGGGCCGCGAGCGTCGGCGGCACACCGCCGACGGCCACGGTCACCCCGGCCGGCACGGGTACGGTGTCGTTCGGTCCCACGGGCCAGCTCACCGGCTTCACGAACCCGGGCGGCGGTACCAACATCACGCTCACGCCCGCGGGTGGTGGTCTGCCGTTCAGCATCACCGTCGACCCGGGCACCATGAACACGACCAACGGTCTGGCCGGGTTCGCGAACCCGTCCAACGCCGTCGTGCGCGACCAGAACGGCTTCCCGGCCGGCAGCCTGGTGAACATCTCGGTCGACGCGAACGGCGTCATCTCGGGTTTCTTCGACAACGGCGTCACGCGTTCGCTGGCGCAGATCGCGCTCGCGACGTTCAACAACCCCGGCGGTCTGGTGCGCTCCAACGACGGCATGTACCAGAGCACGCCGAACTCGGGTCTCGCCGTGACCGGCTTCGCGGGCGGCACCAGCCGTTCGTCGATCACACCGGGCGCGCTCGAAGGCTCGAACGTCGACATCTCGAGCGAGTTCACGAACATGATCATCACGCAGCGCGGCTTCCAGGCGAATGCCAAGGTCGTGACCACGGCGGACGAGATCCTCAACGACCTGGTGAACCTGCGCCGCTGATCCGCTGACGCGACGTAGCCACGACCGGAAGAGCGTACCGGCAGGAAGTGCCGGATTCCGGAATCCCCTGTCCCGAGCGCCGGGCCGCGAGTCTCTCGCGGCCCGGCTCGTTTTTCCGGTGCACGTCGGGGGTGGGGGTGCAACGCGCACGTTCGCAGTGGCTTGCGGGGCTCGTTCGGCGTTCCTCATGAACGTCCCACAGGGGCCCGGGAAAGCGCGCGAGGTGGTACGCACGTTGCTCTTCACTTTGCTGTCCACCCTGCGCACGGGCCAGTCGCAAAGCCGCGGTGCAGGCGAGTCTCGCGGTGGATCCGCGAACGCAGCAAGGCGTAGGAGCCGAGGAGTCCAGCGAGCCATGAGCGATCACAAGGAAGAGAAAGCCGACGCCAAGGGCGATGCCGACAAGGCCAAGGCCAAAGCCGCCGCGTCGCCGCTGCCGTTGATCGGCGCCGCCGTCGGCGCGCTGGTGCTGGGCTCCGTGCTCGGCATCTTCGTGGTGGCGCCCAAGATCGTCGCCGCGCGCACGGGCGCGCCGGCCGCCGAATCCGCGGGTGGGGAGCACGGCAAGGAGGGCGAGAAGAAGAAGAAGGAACACGGCAAGAGCGCGGGCAAGCACGGCGAGAAAGGCGGCGAAGGCGCGGTCGTCCACAAGATCGAGAACCTGATCGTGAACCCGATGGGCTCGCAGGGTCGCCGCTTCCTCATGATGTCCGTGGCCATCGAGGTGCCGGACGCCAAGACGGAGGAGTCGCTGCGTGATCAGGATGCACACCTGCGCGACCTCATCATCGGCGCGCTCGAGGGCCAGTCCATCGACACCATCACGAGCCCGGGCGGCCGCGACAGCGTGAAGGTCGCCATCCAGCGTGTGGTCGAGCCGCTGGTGGAAGACGCCGAGTGGGTCCACATCTACCTGCCGCAGTTCGTCCTCCAGTGAGCAAGATCGTGAGCCTGAGCCCGTGGCTGCAGCAGAAGGATGTCGACGCGCTGTTCGGTGCGGCCCCCGCCGCGTCCGAGGTCCGCACGTTCGACTTCCTGGCGCCGCCGCGCTTGCCGCGGGAGCGGCGCAATGTCGTGGATGGCGCGCTGGAGCGGCTCACGCCGGCCGTGGCCGCGCTGTTGTCGTCGCGCCTGCGCAAGGCGGTCGAGGTCGCCGCGGCGGCCGTCGAGGTGGTGCGCGCGGGCGACTTCGTGAACTCGCTGCCGACGCCGTGCGCGGCGTACCCGTTCGTCGTCGGCGACTCGCACGGCGTGGCGGACCTGGGGCTGCCGTTCACGCTCTACTACGTCGAACGCATGTTCGGTGGGGCGGGCGAGAACCAGTGGCTCGAGCGCGCGCTCACCACGCTCGAGCAGAACGCGCTCACCGCCGTGGTCGGCAACGTGCCCGGCCTCATGCGGGACGCGTTCCGGTTGCCGGCGATCGGAACGCAGATGGGCGGCTACGAACCCGATCCGCTGGCGCTGCCGCTGCCCGCGCGCGACCAGGTGCTGCTCGTGCTGCGGCTGGAGGTGCGCGCGAGCGGGCTCGAGTGCCAGTGGACGTTCGGGCTGCCGCTCGTCGAGTTGGAGCCGCTGTTCACGCCGTCCGAGTCCGCCGCGGCCGCGCTGCCCGTGGCCTCGCCCGAGAACGCCCGCGAACTGCAGCAGGCGCACGTCACGCTGGTGGCCCGGCTGCCGCTGTTCCGCATGACGGCGCGTGACCTGTCGGAGGTCGCGGTGGGCGAGACGCTGCCGTGCGGGCATCCCACCGAGACGCCGGCCGAAGTGCTGGTGAACGGACGCATCCGGTTCCGCGGCAGCGTGGGACAGGTGCGCGGCAAGCTGGGACTGAGGATCACCGAGAACGTGGTCACGCCGACGCCGGCGCGGCCTGCACGTGACCGTGAAGGGAGAGCCCTGTGACGTCTTTCGAACTGTCCGATGGCAACCCGCCCGTGGCGGGCTCCGACCTGCGAGCGTGTGCGGGCTTCGAAGCGCTGCTCGACGTGACCATGCCCGTGGTCATCGAGATCGGCCGCACGCACCTCACCGTGCAGGACGTGCTGCAATTGGCCCCGGGTTCGGTGGTGACGCTCGACCGCGCGGTGGGCGAGCCCGTGGACCTGTACGTGAGCGACCGCCGCTTCGCCCAGGGCGAAGTGGTGGTGGTCGACGATCACTTCGCGGTGCGGATCACCAAGCTGCTCGTGGGCAACACCTCGGAGGCCGCGTGACCGCTGCGCTGCAGCTCGTCGCGGCGCTCGCCGTGACGCTGGGTGCGCTGCTGCTCACGCTGCGCGCGCTCGGCCGGCTCAAGAACGGCGGCACCACTGCCGCGCCGCTGCGCGTCCTGCAGCGCATCGAGACCGCACCGCGCCAGTCGATCGCGTTCGTGCAGGTGCTCGATCGCGTACTGGTCGTGGCGCTGGGAGAGGGCGGCGGCCAGCTGCTCGCCGAGCTCGACGAGGCCGAACGGGCCCGCGTGCTGGCGAGCCGCGCGCCGCAGCCGCTGCAGGCCTCGGATCCGGGCGCACCGGTGGCCGGCCTCCAGAACCTCGCCACGAACTTCCAGACCAGTCTGGCGCGTGCGCTCAAGAGCGCCGGGCTCGGCGCGCTGTTGCTCGGCGCGCTGCTGCTGGTGGCCCCGGCCGCGCGCGCGCAGGCCCCGGCGGTCAAGGCCGCCAAGCCGGCCGCGGCCGCCAAGGCGTCTCCCGTGGCCCCGGCGGGCGCGATGAGCGGGCCCACGGTGAACGCTCCATTGCCACCCAAGGTGGACGTGCGCATCGGCAGCGGCGCGGGGGCGATGCAGATGACCGGCACCGTCGGCCTCGTGGTGTTCATCGGTTTCCTCACGCTGCTGCCGGCCATCGTGCTGCTCATGACCAGTTTCACGCGCATCCTCATCGTGCTGCACTTCCTGCGCTCCGCACTCGGCACCCAGACCACGCCGCCCTCGCAGCTGCTCGCGGCCATCGCCATCCTGCTCACGTCCGTGATCATGAACCCGGTGCTGCAACGCACCCAGCGCGACGCCCTGCAGCCGTTCTTCGACGGCCGGATCACGCAGGTCGAGGCCTACCAGCGCGGCATCGTGCCGTTTCGCGAGTTCATGCTCACGCACACCCGCGACAAGGACCTCGAGATGTTCGCCGAGGCCGGCGGCTCCGACCTGCAGGGCGGAGCCGAGAAGCTGCCGATCGTGGCCATCATCAGCGCGTTCGTGACGAGCGAGTTGCGCACCGCCTTCCAGATGGGCTTCGCACTGTTCCTGCCGTTCGTGGTCGTCGACGTCGTCGTGGCGTCCGTGCTCATGAGCCTCGGCATGTTCATGCTGCCGCCCGCCATGATCTCCCTGCCCTTCAAGTTGCTGCTGTTCGTCCTCGCGGACGGATGGTCGCTCGTGTTCCAGAACCTCATCGCGAGTTTCCGCTGACATGTCCAACGCCCTCGCTCTCGACTTGTTGCGCAGTGCGATCCAGACCGCGCTGGTGATCGCCGCGCCCATGCTGGTGGCGGCATTACTCGTCGGCCTCGTCGTCGGTCTCCTGCAGGCGGTGACGTCGATCCAGGAGCAGACACTCACGTTCATCCCCAAGCTGCTCGTGATGACGGGCGTGTTCGTGCTGCTGTTGCCGTGGATCCTGTCGCAACTGGTCCAGTACCTCGCCAGCATCATCAAGAGCCTTCCCACGTTGGTGGCATGACACCCGACGCCCTGAACCAGGCCCTGACGCCCGACCGCTGGCCGGCGCTCATCTACGTGACCGCGCGGGTCACGGGCTTGATGCTGTCCGCGCCGCTGTGGTCCATGGCGCCCATGCCGCGCACGATCCGCGCCGCGGTGACGGTCGTGCTGGCCGTGCTGCTGCTGCCGGCCTGCCCCGAGGTTCACGTGCCGCAGCAGCCGTTCGACCTGCCGTTGCCGTTGGCGATCGAAGGGCTCATCGGCGTGGCCGCCGGGCTCACGGCCGCGGTGCTGGTGCAGGGCGCGGCGCTCGCGGGCGAGATCATCAGCGTGCAGATGGGGCTGTCGATGGGGCCCGCGATCATGGTGCTGCCCGACTTGCCGGGCTCCGAGTTCGGTCACCTGTTCGGGTTGTTCGCCACCGTGCTCTACCTGGGCCTCGACGGCCACCTCATGCTGCTGCAGGGCATCGCCGACAGCCTGCGCGCGCTGCCCCCGGGCGCGCCGCTCGACCTGGCGCGCGGCAGCGAGATGGCCGTGAGCCTGTTCGGCGCGTTGTTCGCCACGGCCGTGTGCGTGGCCGGGCCGGTGCTCGCCACGCTCCTGCTCACGCACGTCTCGCTGGCGCTGCTCAACCGTGCGGTGCCGCAGTTGAACGCCCTCATGACGTCGTTCCCGATCACGATCGGCGCCGGGATGCTGATGCTCGGCATCGCGCTGCCGGTCATGACCACCGCCTTCGCCGGCGGCCTCTCGCACCTGCCCGAGATGGTGGAACACGCGCTCGACGCGTGGGTTCCCCTCACGGCCGCCGGAACGGGGTTCTGACATGGCCGACACCGGCCAGGACAAGACCGAGAAACCGACCGCGCGGCGGCGTGCCCACGCGCGTGAGGAAGGCCAGCTCGCCAAGAGCCCCGAGTTCACCTCGGCGGCCTCGACGCTGGCCGGCGTGGCGCTGCTCGGGGCCAGCGGCATGGCGGCGATCGCGACCCTCACGGTCCAGCAGCTGCGCGTCTCCGCGAGCGCACTCGGCATGGGCGAGCGCGCCGGCGCCGGCGATCTGGTCGCGTCGGTGCGGTCGGTGATGCTCGGCACGGTCGGCGCACTGCTGCCGCTCTTCGCCGCGGTCGCGCTGGCCAGCATCGTGGCCGGGCTCGCGCAGACGCAGGGCGCGGTGTCGTTCAAGACGATCGCGTTCAAGTGGTCGAACGTCAATCCGGCGAACGGGCTCAAGCGCATCCTCGGCACCGAGGCCGTGGTGTCGCTGCTGCGCGCCATGATCAAGGTCGCCGCCATCGGCGCGCTCGCCTGGAGCGTGCTCGCCGCCGCCCGGCCCGAGATCCTGTCGCTCGCGGGCGCGGGTCCCGCCGGCGTGGCCGCCGTGCTCAAGGGCTTCTCGCTCAAGCTGGCGTGGACCACCGGCATCGCGTTCTTCGTGGTCGCCACCGGCGACTGGCTGTGGCGCTGGTACCAGCTCGAGCAGAAGCTGCGCATGACGCGCCAGGAGGTCGTGCAGGAGAACCGCGAATCCGACGGCGATCCCATGGTCAAGGCGCGCCAGACCAGCATCGGCCGCGCCCGGGCCCGCCAGCGCATGCTGCAGAACGTGCCCAAGGCCGACGTCGTCATCACCAACCCGACGCACGTTGCCGTGGCGCTCAAGTACGACCTCGACGAGGCCCCGGCCCCGATCGTGCTCGCCATGGGCGAACGACTGCTGGCGCAGCGCATCAAGGAGATCGCGCGCAAGCACGACGTGCCGGTGCTCGAGAACCCGCCCATCGCGCGCGCGCTGCTGGCCTCGGCCAAGGTCGGCAAGCCGATCCCGCCGGCGCTGTATGCCGCCATCGCCGAGATCCTGGCCTTCGTCTACCGCCAGCGCGGTCGTCTGCCGGGCGGCGGCCGGCTCACGCCTGACGGAGCGCGCTCGTGAGCACCGTGACCCTGCCCAGCACGGCCCCGGCCGCCATCCGTCCCGCACCCAC
>JBEBGT010000129.1:0-8078 GCA_040081365.1 Candidatus Eiseniibacteriota bacterium
CCTGCGCGCCGATGGCGTACATCGTGCTGCCGATGACCTGCGCCACGAGCAGCGAACTCAGCATGGGCAACATCTCGAACACGAGGACGCGCCAGTGCGGTTCGCCACTCACAATGGCGGCGGACACGAAGTCGCGCCGGCGCAGACTCATGGCCTGTGCGCGCACCACGCGGGCGTTCCACGCCCAGCCGGTCACGATCAGCACCAACGCCAACGTGCCGGGTCCCGAGGGCAGGTAGGCGGCGATGACAATGGCGAGTGGCAGTCCGGGCAGCACGAGGAAGACATTGAAGAGCAGCGAGAGCACCGCATCGACGCGCCCGCCGAAGTAGCCGGCCGCCACGCCCACGAGCGCCCCGAGCAGCACCACCACGAGCCCGACGCTGAAGCCCAGCGCCAGCGACACGCGCGTGCCCACCACGAGCTGCGCGAGCACGTCCTGGCCCTGCCCGGTGGTGCCCAGCGGGTGCGCCCAAGTGGGAGGCTGCAGCGGGATGCCGACCATGGCGAGCGGATCGCGGACGAGCAGCGGCCCGAACAGCGCCACGAGCACGAAACCCAGCAGCAGGAACGCGCCAGCCGCCGCCCGCGGGTCGCGCTTCAGCGCGCGCTGCCAACCGCCGATGCCGGCGGCGCGATCGTGCGGCGTGCCGCTCATGACGAGGCGTCCCGGACGCGCGGATCGAGCCACAGCACGACGACGTCCACGAGGAAGTTGGCGGCCAACACCGCGAGTGTGATGCACAGGAAGATGCCCTGCATGAGCGGGTAGTCCTGCCCGCCCACGGCCTGCAACAGGAGGTAGCCCTGCCCGGGGTACGAGAACACGATCTCGGTGAGCAGCGAGCCGCCGAGCACGAAGCCCAGCGCCATGCCGAAGCTGGTCACACTCGGCAGCAGCGCATCGCGCGCGGCGTAGCGCAGCACCACACGGGCTGGCGACAGCCCCTTGGCTCGTGCCAGGTTCACGTGGTCGGAACCCAGCACGCCGATCATGGTGTTGCGCATCGACAGCACCCAGCCACCGAGCGTGGCGAGCACCACCGTACCCACCGGCAGTGCGGCGTGGCGCGCCACGTCCAGCAGGAACGTCAGGTTCCAACCCGGCGTGAGGTCGTCCGAGTAGGCGTGCCCGAGCGGGAACCAGCCGAGCGTGAAGCCGAACGCGTACAGCGCCGCCATGGCCAGCCAGAAGTACGGGAAGGCGCCGACGAACGTGAGCGCGGGCGGCAGCCACGCATCCACCGCACCGCGCCGCCACCAGGCGGAGGCGATCCCGAGCAGCGTGCCGAGCGTGAACGCGATGAGCAGGGCCGAGCCCGCGAGCACGAGCGTCCACACGAGCCCCGTGCCCATGACCTTCACGACGGGCGACGGGAAGTAGGCCGACGAGATGCCCAGATCGCCGCGTAGGGCATGGGAGAGATACGACAGGTATTGCTGCCAGAGCGGATCGTTCGTGAGCCCGAACGTCTCGCGCAGCGACTGCAGCGCTTCGGGGGTGAGCTGGCCGCGCATGCGGCCGAACATCGCGGCGGCGGGGTCGCCCGGCATGAGCCGCGGGAGGAAGAAGTTGAGCGTCATCGCCACCCA
The DNA here is from genome assembly GCA_040081365.1 of Candidatus Eiseniibacteriota bacterium. Lineage (GTDB taxonomy): Bacteria > Eisenbacteria > RBG-16-71-46 > RBG-16-71-46 > RBG-16-71-46 > JAIOPA01. The sequence goes on from JBEBGT010000129.1 coordinate 1,594, forward strand.
TGCGGCCAGGCCATAGAATCCCAGCCGTCGTAGCAGGTATCTCATGACGGCCTCCGCACCGGCCGGATCCGGGTGAGCACCAGCAGCACCTCGCCACGGTCGAGCTTGTTCGTGGACGGATCGCAGTACGGGTCCTGCGCGCTGGGGAAACCCTCGAAGCGCGACAGGTTGTACTCGGCCCAGGACGGGTTCGGGTACAGCGGGATCGCAGGTGCCTCGGCCGCGAACAGGCGCTGCAGCTGCGCGCTGAGCTCGCGCTGCCGCGCGGAGTCGGGTTCCGCCTCGAACGCGCTCAGCAGACGATCGGCCGCGGGGCTCGCGAAGCGGTGCCAGTTGCCGACACTCGTCTCGCCGACGGGCTTCACGGTGGCGCTCGACATGAGCTGGCGGAAGAAGGGATAGGGCGTGGGCCCTTCGAACGTCCAGCCCAGGCTCAGGTCGAACTCGCCCTTCTGCACGTGCTGGAACCACGCCCCGAAGTCATAGGTCTTCACGCTGGCGTCCAAGCCGAGTTCGCGCAGGCCGCGCGCCATGACCTGACAGGCGCGCACCCAGTCCGACCAGCCCGCCACCACCAGGATCTCCGCGCGCCAGGGCTTGCCGTTCGCCAGCCGCCGGATGCCGTCGGGCCCCATGCGCATGCCCGCGGAGTCGAGCAGGGCCGCCGCGCGCTTCGGGTCGTATTTCACCCAATCGCCCGCCGCGATGGCCGTGGAGTCACGCCACGACGCGAGCGCGTCGCTCATACCGGTCACGTCCGACGGCCGCGAGTAGCGGTAAAGCGCCACGTCGATCAACAGGGGCCGGTCGAGGGCCATGCTGATCGCCTTGCGCACGCGAACATCGGAATAGGGCGGCTTCGTGGTGTTGGCGTACAGGAACACGCATGTGCCCGTGAGCGGGAACCAGTAGGCGTGCGTCTTGGGGGAACGCTGCACGAACACGCGTTCGATCGCGGGCACGAAGTTTCCCGCCCAGTCGATCTCGTCGAACGCGAGCGCCAGGTTCGCACGGTCGTTGCCGGGGTAGGCGGGACAGCGGATCGCGTCGAACGCGGGCTTGCCCGGTTGCCAGTAGTACGGATTCCGGCCGATCTCGTAGACCTGATCCTGGAATACTCGTACCTCGGTGAACGGGCCGGTCGCCACGGGGGAATCGTTCGTCCACTTCACGGGCTCGGCGACCTTCGACCAGATGTGCTCGGGCACGATGTCCTGCGCGGCGACCTCGTCGAAGCCCGGCACGAAGCGGCGCTGGAAGCGCAGGTCGACAGTGGTGTCGTCCACCTGCTTCACGCCCGCGAGGAACGCCCACACCGCCCGCCGATCGAGCCCGGGGAAGCGGTGCACGAGGTCGAACGTGAACGCCACGTCGCGCGCCGAGAACGGCCGGCCGTCCGACCAGCGCACGCCGGTGCGGGTGTGGATCCGCAGCGTGAGGCCGTCGTCGCGCCACGCGTAGCCGGTGGCGAGCCAGGGCACGGTGCGATTCTGGATACTGTTGAACACGAACAGCGGTTCGTAGATGCCCGCCTGCGTGGGCCAGCGCGGCGCGGCGGCGGTCGTGAGCGGGTTGAAGTTGCGCGACCACGCCGAGGCCGCCTCCTGCGTGACCACCAGTACCCCCGGCGGCAGCGGCCGCCGCTCGCGCGCACAGCCGCCACCGAGCAGCGCGGCCAGCACGCCCAACGCGCCGACCACGGCCCGCGTACGGCGCAGCGGGTGGGGGCGGGAGCTCACGACCCCTTCCGGTACACGCGCACGTAGTCCACCAGCAGTTGCTGTGGGAACACCGTGCTGCCGTTCGGGGGCCCCACGAAGTTGCCGCCCACGGCGAGGTTCAGGAGCATGAATGCGGGCTTGTTGAACACCCATGTGCCGCCGGCCGGCAGGTCGCCGGGCGTGAGCACGGAGTACACCTGACCGTCCACCGACCACGCGATGCGCGCGCTCGTCCATTCGACCGCGAAAACGTGGAAGCCCTCGTCGAAGCGCGTGCTGGCGTTGAACGCGCGCGTTTTGGCCGCGCCGCCCGAATAGCCCGGACCGTGCAGGCTGCCGTGGACGATCGTGGGCGCCTGACCGCGATACTCCATGATGTCGATCTCGCCGCACGCCGGCCAGCCCACGCTGGCGAAGTCGGCACCGAGCATCCAGAACGCCGGCCAAAGCCCCTGGCCCGAGGGCATGCGCAGACGTGCCTCGAAGCGCCCGCCCGCCTGTTCGAAGTGTCCCCGCGTGAGGATGCGGCCCGATGTGTAGCTGCGGGTGAGGTAGGTCTCCTGGCGCGCGGTGATCGCGAGCCGGCCGGCGCCATCGAGCGCCACGTTCTCGGGTCGCGCCGTGTCGTACTCGAGCTGCGCGTTGCCCCAGTCGGTGCCCACGTCGAAGCCCCAGTTCGCGGGGTTGGGCAGCTGCCCCGCGGGCCCTTCGAACTCGTCCTGCCAGACCAGCTTCCAATCGTCGTGGTTCACCTTCTTGCACCCCGAGCCGAACGGCAGCACGAGCAGCGCCAGCACCAAGGGGAGGACGTACTCGCGGCGCGCGTTCATGCGTGCACGACGCCGGGTGGCGGGATCGGCGGCGGGAACAGGCGCGAGTCGGTGAGCGCGGCGTCGAGCACCATGGTGGCGGCTCCCACCGCGATCGACTGCGGGCCCAACTCGCTCGTGACGACCTGCGCCGCCGCGAGCGAGCTCATGAGCGTGCGGTTCCGGGTCGCATCGCGCAAGGGTTCCAGCAGCAGGTCGCCCAGCCGTGACAGGCCGCCGCCCAGGATGACGCGCTGCGGGTTCATGAGGTTGAGTAGTCCGGCCACCGCCACGCCGAGATGTCCCGCGGCTTCGCCCACGACCTGGTTCGCCAGCGCGTCGCCGGCGAGCGCGGCATCCTCGATGCGTTCCACGCTGATGCGGCCGGTCGCGAGCACGCTCTTGGGGTGGCGCTTGCGGAGTTCCTGCGCGCGCTCGATCAGGGCGGCCGAGCCCACGATCGTGACCAGGCAGCCGCGCAGACCGCACACACAGGTGCGGCCCTGCGGGTCGATGGCCACGTGACCGATCTCGCCCGCCACGCCGGTGGCTCCGCGATAGATGCGGCCGTGCACGAAGTGTCCCGAGCCGATGCCCGTGGCCACCTTGATGTAGGCGAAGTCCTCGATGCCGCGCCCCGCACCCCACCAGCGTTCGGCCAGTGCGCCCAGGTTGGCGTCGTTGTCCATGAACAGCGGGACCTTGTACTTCTGCGCCAGCGGTTTCAGGCCCGCGCGCCCCTTCCAGTCCGGCATGACGACTTCGGACAGGCGTTCGGGATGCCGGGGATCGACCGGGCATGGCACCGCCACACCGATGCCCACGAGCAGGCGCTTGGATCCGGTGCGTTCGGCCAGCACCTCGGCGCACAGGCGCGAGATCAACGCGCGCGTGCCGTCGGGGTCGGTGCGCACGGCGTGGTATTCATGCCGCCACGCCAAGACCTGGCCGCGCAGGTTCGTGAGCGCGACCGAGACGTGCGCCGCACCCATGTCGACGCCCAGCAGAACGCCCGCGTCGTCGTTGAATGCCAGTACGATCGGGGGCCGGCCGCCGCGCGAGGGCCCCACGCCGCGCTCGGCGAACAACTGCATGGGCATGAGCGCGTCCACCAGTTCGGTGACGGTCGACCGCGACAACCCGGTGCGGCGCGCGATGTCGGCGCGCGAGATGTTGCGCTCCTTCCAGATCATGCGCAGGACGGTCTCGGGCCACGCCGCCGGACGCGGGCCCAACTCACTCGACGCGCGCGCACTGCCGGTCAGGGGGCGTTTCATCGCGCCGCACCCGGCAAGCGCCCGATCGACGTGCTCGACGTGCCGCCCACCCCTCGGGGGTCCGCGCTGTGCGAGGTCACAGTCAGTTGTGGAAGTACACGTTGTCGATGAACACCGTGCGCGTGTCACCGGACCAGACCAACTGGGCGATGTGGCCGTACTCGAGCAGTCCCGTGAATCGCGACAGCGGGATGTCCAGCGACACCCAGCTGCCGGTGGCCAGTGCCGGAGTGGTGGTAGCGTTGACCTCGAGCTCGAAATCGGAGTCGTCGAAGCCGCCCAGGACGCCGTCCGCCCCGACATCGACCAGCTTGATCAGGAACCGCGACCCCCCCGGCGTCCACAGGTCGACGTGGAACGCGGTCATCCCGCTGGCGTTCACCGGGTGCGTCAAAGTCTCGACGCCGGCGAACACCATGTTCGTGTAGGCCTTCGCGGGGTTGCCGCCGATGTTGACGTCGGCGACGTCCGCCTGGTCCCAGTTTGCCGACCAGGTGTCGACCGTGGCGTTCGAGTAGGCGTTGCTGTACACGGACACCACCTGGTTGGCGGGCAACGTCGGTGTCGGGGCCGCGATCTCGGGGGGCGCGCTGGCGTTGACCGTGACGACCCCCGGCACCGGCGTCGAACCCAGTCGCGCGCTGATCTGGCTCGAGCCGGAGCTGAGGATGCGCACATCACCGAACTCGTTCACGCTGGCGACCGAGGGGTCCGAGGACGCGTAGGTGAAGTACGCCGGGCTATGCGTGACCGTCTGGTCAGTGCCATTGATGCTGAACACCGTGCGCGTGGCGCTCCCCAGGTTGAGCACGGCGCCCACCAGCGAACTGATGGTCTGCGCGGCGAGCACCGGGCGCGGGTTCGTGACCACGCCGGTGTTCACGAACTGCACATCGTCGATCCACACCGTGAGCCCCGCGCCGCCCTGCGGACCCATGGCGAAGAAGAACATGCCACCCTCGTTGGAGAGCTTGGCGGGGTCGGGGATGGGCACCCACACCTGCGTCCAGGTACGAGTCACCGGGATCGCGGAGCGCTGTGCCGTGAAGTGCGACGTACCGGTGTTGTCGTTACCGAGGCCCGCGACGTCGAGCGTGACCGGCCGGTTGGCCAGGACCCAGAAGGTGATCGCGTTGTAACCCGACAGGTCGCGCTCGCGCGTCGTGGTCAGCGCCCCGCCCGTGTAGCCGCCCGACGGATCGCCGGGAGCAGGCACGGTGAGGCGCATGGCACCCGTACCGCTGTGGGTCGTGTCGGACACGATGCGCAGGCCGTCCAGCTTGGAGCCGCCGAAGGCCTGGAAGATGACCTCCGAGCCGAACGTGTCGCCGAACACGAGCGGGTCCGTGATCGGCGGCCATGGCGTGAGCGAGGACGTGCGGGAGCAGCCCGCGGTCAGGAACGCGAGCGTTGCGCAGCCGAGCACCGCCAGCGCAGTGGACCAGTTTCGCCGGATCGACATGGAGGGCCTCACGGGACGTTCGGGGCGCCGGGGGCGAGCCGTCCGGCGCACTTTGTTTGGCTTGCGAACAAAGAATGCTCCGCCGGGCACGGCGCTGTCAAGGCCGCGCCGGATCAGCGCGGCGCCGGCCTCGCGACATGCACCCGCCCGGGTGGCCGCAATCCCCACGCTCGCGACAGGTCTCCCATGTTGAGCGCCAGCGCCATCCGCCCGCGGGAGTCCACATAGAGGAGCGGCTGCCCCTCGGCCACGTCCGCGAACGTGCGGACGAACGGGAGGACGTGTTCCCGGCCTTCGAGCGTCACGCTCACCCGGTCGCCGGTCCGGTATCCCAGTCGTGTGAACTCCTGCTCGGTGATGTTGGTGATGACGTTGCCGTAGGGGTCGTCGAGCCCGATCAGTTCACCGTCGATGCCGTCCGCGGTCACGCGCGCGAGCCGCGGCGCCAGCCGCACCAACGAATCCACCGTGGGCCCGGCCTTCGTCCAGTCCCAACCCTGAGCCAGATGTGCGGCGGCGGGAGAGAACACGTCGCGGCCGTGGAAGGTCGACGACAACCGCCCGCCGATCATCCACGCCGGCGCGGCGATCCGCCGGGCCCCGGCGAGCCCATCGCGCACGATCACCGGCCAGACGAGACCGTTGTCGGGCAGGACGAACCACTGATCGCGCTTCGAACGCACGATGAGCGCTTCGCGCGCGGTGCCCACACCCGGGTCCACGACCACGACGAACACGGTCCCGGCTGGGTACCAGGGCGTCACCGATTCCAGGTTCCGGGCCGCCTCCTCGATGTTGAAAGGCGTCACCTGATGCGTGATGTCCATGAGCCGCGCCTCGGGCGCGATTCCGGCCATCACCGCCCGGCAGATCGCCGCCGCGTCGTTGGCGGTGCCGAAATCGGACATGAACACGATGGCCGGCGACCGCCGGGCACGGGGCACTGCGGCCATCGCCGCGAGCGCGAACACGACTGCCGACAGCACGAGCAGCGCACGACGGATCATCAGGGGACCTCCCGGGAACGAGCGCATCCGAACCGTCCGGCAGCAATATAGCGAAGGACCCCGCCGGTGCGCGCATCCCGGGGTCGTGGCCCTGCGTGGCCCGGACAGGAGAGAAGTAAGGGCTTGCGCATGGACGGCGCTGGCGCTACACCGTCAGGGTGCCGACGCCGGAGAACCCGCTGTGCTGCGACGCTCGGACCGCGCCCGTG
>JBEBGT010000130.1:0-8052 GCA_040081365.1 Candidatus Eiseniibacteriota bacterium
GTCGTGCCCGGGCCGGCGACGAAGAACGTGATCACGAAGTCGTCCACCGACAGCGTGAACGCCAGCAGTGCTCCGGCGGCGATGCCTGGCGCCAGCAGCGGCAGCACGATGCGCCGGGTGGTGGTCCAGCCGTCCGCGCCCAGATCCTGGGCGGCCTCGACCAGCGACCAGTCGAAGTCCTGGAGCCGGCCCAGCACGACCATGGCCACGTAGCTCACGCAGAACGTCACGTGCGCGACGAGGATGGTGACGTAGCCCAGCTCGACCTTGAGTGCCACGAAGAACAGCAACAGGCTGATGCCGAGCAGGATCTCGGGGATCACGAGCGGGGCGTACACGAGCAAGTAATGCGCGTCCTGCAGCCGGCTGCGATAGCGGTCGAGCGCGAATGCCGCCGTGGTGCCCAGCACCGTGGCGCACACCGTGGCCCCGACCGCGATCGCCAGCGTGTTGCCCAGCGCGTGCCAGACCTCGGGTGCGGCCAGCAGCTTCTGGTACCAGGCGAGCGTGAAGCCGCTCCATTGCCCGCCGAAGCGCGAGGCATTGAACGAGTTCACGACCAGCACGGCAATGGGCAGGTAGAAGAACGCCAGCACGGCGACCGTGATCCACTGCGGCGCGCGGCTGCGCTTCACGCCTCACTCCCGGACTGCGCATCGCGCTTGCCGCGCGCGAGCGTGATCGCGAACGCCGACGGCACGAGCACCGCCAATGCCAGCAGTGCGGACAGCGCGCTGGCATGCGGCAGGTTGCGGTCCACGAACGTGCGCTGGGCGATCTTGTTACCGAGCATCTCGCTGGTCGGACCGCCCACCAGGTCGGGCACCACGTACGACCCGAGTGCCGGGATGAGCGTGACCAGCGTGGCGGTGAGCAGCCCGCGCCGGATGCCGGGCAGGAACACGCTCCAGAACGAGCGCAGTGGGCCCGCGCCCAGGTCGCGCGCCGCCTCGAGCAGGCGGAAGTCGAACTTCTCGGCCGCGGCATAGAGCGGCAGGATCGCGAACGGCAGCTCGGTGTACACCAGCACCAGCAGCACCGCGCCGGCGTGATAGAGCAGCGAGCCGTCCGCCGGCACCAGGTGCAGCGCGGCGAGCACGTGCTTCACGAACCCATCCGGATGCAGCACCACCTTCCAGGCGAAGATGCGCACCAGGAAGCTGGTCCAGAACGGCACGACCACCGCGAGCAACAGCAGGTTGCGCTGGCGCACGGGGGTGCGGGCGATGAAGTAGGCCGTGGGCGTGGCGAGCAGCAGGCAGATGGCCGTGGTGAGCACCGCGAGCCAGATCGTGCGCCACAGGATGGCCGGATAGTTGGGGTCGCCCAGGCTCTGCAGCGTGTGCAACGTCCAGCCGGCCGCGATGCCGCCGAACGGGTCGGTGGGCTTGAACGCGATCGCGAACACGATGGCGGCCGGCACCGCGAACAACACGATCAGCCACAGCAGCGACGGCAGGGTGATCCAGGGCTCGTGCCGGCGGCGCAGCAGACCGCGGGACTCAGCCATGCTCGTCCACCCCGGCCGCCGCATCGAGTTCGCCCACGCGCTGCGGCGGGATCGCCATGAGCGCTTCGTCGCTCTCGGCATAGCGCTCGAGCATGAAGCCGTCGTCCGCGTGCCACTGCAGCCAGACTTCGTCCTTCCAGGTGATCGGCTTCTCGTCGAGGACGAACCGGTTGTGCTGCTGCTCGACGGCCAGCCGGTACTCGGCGGAGCGCAGCCAGTAGCGCGTGTGCGTGCCCAGGTAGATGACGTCGTCGACCACGGCGCGCGCCACGTTGTGGTCCGGGCTCGGCGCCGGTTGCTCACGCAGGATGCGGATCTTCTCGGGGCGCACGCTCAGTACCACGCGGTCGCCCACGCGCAGGTTCTTGTCGTTGAACGCGCGCAGGTCGTGGAACCCGTCGATGCTCAGCCGCACGTGCTCAGCGTCGAGCGTCTCGGCGACGACACCTTCGAAGAAGTTGCTGTCGCCGATGAACGCGGCCACGAAGCTGGTCTGCGGCGCTTCGTAGATCTCGGCCGGGCGGCCGAGCTGGTCGATGCGGCCGGCATTCATGACCGCGACGCGGTCGGCCAGACTCATGGCCTCGCCCTGGTCGTGGGTCACGAACACGAACGTGATCCCGACCTGGTCATGCACCATGTCGAGCTCGATGAGCATGCGCTGGCGCAGCTTCAGGTCGAGGGCCGCCAGAGGCTCGTCGAGCAACAGCACCGCCGGCTTGTTGATGAGCGCGCGCGCGATGGCGACACGCTGCTTCTGGCCGCCGGAGATCTGGTCGATACGCTTGTCGGCGTGATCTCGCATCTGGATCAGCGTCAGCATCTTCTCGACGTCGTCGTCGACTTCGCGGCGCGGGCGCTTGGCCACTTGGGGTCCGAACGCGATGTTCTGGCGCACGCTCAAGTGCGGGAACAGTGCGTAGTTCTGGAAGATCGTGTTGACCTTACGGCGCTCGGGCGGCAGCTCGGTGATGTCGACGCCGTCCAGCAGCACGCGCCCCGTGTCGGGGCGCTCGAATCCGGCCAGCATGCGCAGCAGCGTGGTCTTGCCGCAGCCACTGGGGCCCAGGAGCGAGAAGAACTCACCTTTGCGGATGCCGAGCGTGACGTGATCCACGGCCCGCACCCCGCCGTACTGCCGCGAGACGTCTTCGAACTGGATGAAGTCGGGCATGTCCCGCCGTGCGCTCCGGGGTGCGAGGGATCGGATGGCCGCGAAGCCGCGAAGGTAGTGGAGCGCGCCTTCGCCCGACAAGCTCAGCGCGTCAGTCGCGGCGGGCCCAGCGGGTGAAGTCGCGCAGGAGCGGAGTCATGTGCGCCCACGCGAAGCGCGGGCGCAGCCTTGGTAAGCGCGTGAGCGGCACCCAGGCGGCGTGGGCGGCGTCGTCGGCCGCCACGGGCGTGCCGCGCCGCCAGCGCGCCGCGAAATAGAAGTTCATGACCGGAAACCGTCCGAAGCCGCGGATGAAGTAGGTGTCCCAGTAGAACCCCAGCGACTCGGCCCGCCCCACGGTGAGCCCGGTCTCCTCGCGCAACTCGCGCCGGGCCGAGGCCTCGATGTTCTCGTTGGCCTCCATGAAGCCGCCCGGGATGTCGAGGAAGCCCACACGGGGCGGGTGGGCGCGTTCCAGCATGAGCACGGTTTCGCCCTTGAGCACGAGCAGGCCGGCTGCGGAGCGCGGGTAGTCGTAGATCATGTAGCGACAGCGCGGGCACGTGATGTGCCGCGGCCGCGTCGCGTTGGGCGGCCGCCGCGTGACGGGCGTGCCGCACACCGCGCACGGGAACTTGGCGGCCGCGCTCACGGCAGCTCCACGCTGATCACCGCCGGCAGCGGCGTGCGCGAGCTGAGCGCATCCGGGTGCTCCTTGCTGTCGAGCCACGGTCCGAACGACGCATAGCGGAACGCCCCGCGTGCCACCACCAGCTCGGCCTCGCGCCCGCCATCCATGCTCATGGCGTGCGTGAGCTGGAGCGGCGAGTTCTGCAGCACGAACGCGAAGTCGGCCAGCGTGTACGAGCCCTCGCTCACCAGCACGAGCAGTCGATGGTGGCGGTCCTCCGCCACCACGGTACGATTGGCGATGCGCTCACTGCGGCGCACGCGCAGCGTGCCGCTCGAGTCGAACAGCATGAACGACTGCGCGACCTCCTTCCAGGCCAGCGAGTCGCGCGCACGTTCGGGATCGGACAGGTCCAGGATCTGCGCGCCGCCACCGCCGCCGGGGCCGCGGCGATCCGCCACCAGCAGCGCCTGGTAGCCGGGGTGCGCGCGCTTCGAGAACCAGCGCCCGCCACTCGACAACAGGCCCATGTAGCGATAGTCGGGGTAGAACTGCCCGGCATTGAACACCGCCACGGCGTGCGTGTGCTGCTGCCACTCCACCACGTCCAGCGGATGATCGGCCCCGGTCTGCGACCAGTGGTTCACACGCACGCGCACGCGCTCGGGATCCAGCCGCACCACGGCGATGGCCGCCGAACCACGCCGACACCACGGCTCGCCGCGGAGGATGGCGAACTCCACGCCTGGCGCGATCTCACGCCAGTGCAGCGCGGCGGTGCTGCGCCACACCACGTACGCCCCCACCACGAGGACCACCGGCAGGATCCACCGCACGTGCAACTGCGGGCGCATGAGGCGGCGGATCAGGCCACTCCCGCGTGCCGCTGGCGGGCCTCCTGGACCATGAGCAGCTCGCTCACATTCTCGAGCGTGAGCAGGCCCACGAGTTCACCGCGGCGCACCACCGGCACGGCCGAGTGCCGGCCCGCGCGCATGACCTGCAGTGCGCGTTCGAGCGGCCACGCCGCGTCGATGGGCTCGACATCGAGTCGCACCACGCGACCCACCGGCGAAGTGGGTCCTTCCTCGCGCAGTCCCTTGATGAGTTCACCGCGCGCCAGCATACCCAGGTAGCGCCCGCCCTCGAGCACCGGGAAGTCCTGTTGGTCGCCGGCCAGCATGAGGTCGATGGCGTGCTGCAGTTCGTGCCGCGTCTCGAGCGTGACGAACGCCGTGACCATGGCGTCGGAGACCGGCAGACCGCTCAACGAGGCGCGCGTCTGCACCAGCGCACGCTCTTCGCCGGCCGCCATGAACACGAACAGCGCGATGAACACCATGACCGGGCTGCGCAGCACGAACACGCCGGCGACCGCGAACAAGAGCGCGAAGCCCTGCCCCACCTGCGCGGCGATGCGTGTGGCGCGCGCATACGGCATGGTCATGGCCAGCACGGCGCGCAGCACGCGGCCGCCGTCCATGGGGAACGCCGGGATCAGGTTGAACAGCAGCATGAGCAGGTTCAGCACGAGAAGGGATTCGAGCACCCCCCCTTGTGCAGGACTGTTCACTGCTCCGGCCGTGGCGGCAGGCGCACCGAACAGCACGGCGAGACCGCGCTCAAAGATCGTCCCCGGTGGAACGCCGGCAATGAGCAGCACCGCGGCGGTCATCGTCATGAGGATGACGTTCACTCCCGGGCCGGCGAGCGCCACGACGATCTCCTGTGCCGGTTTCTCGGGCATGCGCTCGAGCCGAGCGACTCCGCCAATCGGCAGCAGGACGATCTCACGGGTCGGTATGCCGTACTGCCGCGCCGCAAGCGCGTGGCCGAGTTCGTGCAACAATACGCACAGGAAGACGAGCAGCAGCTCGCTCACGGTCAGCCACATCGGAATCCGGTCGCTCTGGAACAACGCCAAGCCCGCCACCATGAGCAGGAAGGTGACGTGGACCTCGATGCGGATGCCGGCCAGGGTGACCAGGCGGAACGACCAACGCACGGGATGGACCTCCGAGGATTCGCCCCCAGTCTCGCACAGCGGGCGGCCGCCGTGCAGCCGTTCCCGCGGCCGGGCCGGCCGCCGCCCGGCGGGGCCGGGCCCGCCGGCCCGGGGCTCAATGTGCGCTGCGGACCGCCCCCTCGACATCCACGCGCCGGACCTCGCGCATGAGCAGCACGCGCACCCGGCCCACCAGGAACAACGCCACGGCGGCGAGCCCGGCCACGAACCCCCACCACAACCCCACCACGCCGAGCCCGGACTTGAAGCCGAGCCACAAGCTCACCGGCATGCCCACGAGCCAGAACCCGAGCATGTTGGCGATCAGGGACGCGCGCGTGTCGCCGGCGCCGCGCAGCACGCCCGCGGCCACCACCTGGAGTCCGTCGAAGACCTGGAACACACCCGCGATGGGGATGAGCACCGCCGCCACCGCGACCACGCCCGGCACCGAACTGTAGAAGCTCGCGAACACGTGCGGGAACGCCAACAACCCCACCGCCGAGAGCACCATGAAACCCGCGCCGCAGAGAAGCGCACTCGCGGCCACGCGCCGGGCGTGCGGCAGGTCGCCCTCGCCGATGGCGTGCCCCACCAGCACCGAAGCCGCGCTGCCGATGCCGAGCGGCACCATGAACATGAGCGACGCGAAGTTGAGCGCGACCTGGTGGCCCGCGATGGCGTCGGCGCCGAACCAACCCGCGAACACCGAGATGGCGCCGAACGTGGTGAACTCGACCGAGTTCTGCAGTCCGATCGGCAGTCCGATCTTGAGCATGCGCAGCAGCGGAGCGAGGCGCAGCGCCTCGGGCCGCCACGGCCGCAGCATGGGCGCCATGTGGCGGCGCGACAGCACCAGCAGCACGCCCAGCATGAAGAAGCGCGCGATCGCACTCGATAAGGCCGAGCCCACCGCGCCCATGGCGGGCGCTCCGAAGTGGCCGAACACGAACAGGTTGTTGAGCGCGATGTTCAAGACGTTGCCCGCCAGGATCGTGCCCAGGATGGCGCGCGTCTGCTTCATGGACTGCAGGCTCTGGCGGATCGTGAGGTACAGGAGCATCGCGCCCAGGCTCACCGCCGAGGTGTGCACGAACGCGGCGGCGCGCGGGATCACGTCGGCGGGCTGGCGCAGCAGCGTGAACACCGCGTTCGCCGGGATGCACGCCAGGCTCGAGATCGTGCCGATGGCGAGCCCGATCACGAGTCCGCGCTGGATGCCGAGGGCGGCGGCCTCGTGGTCCTTGGCGCCCATGGCCTGCGACACGATGGGGTCGACGGCCCAGATCACGCCCATGCCGAACGACTGCAGACCATAGATGTAGAGGTTGCCGAGCGCGGCGGCGGCCAGCTCGTTGCCCGACACGTGGCCGACGAACCAGGTGTCGGTCACGCCCATGAACATCGCGCCCACCTGCACGATCACGATGGGCACGGCCAGGCGCACCAGGGCGCGCAGGTCACGGGAGCTGGGAACGAAATGGCGGAACATACGGGTGAAGATGCCCTCGGGAGTGGAGGCTGGCGAGTGGCTCGCCACGGACGCGGGTGAAACCGGTGCGCGTGCCGGACGGGTGATACCCAGAGCCGGCGTGAGGCTCAGACGGCCGTGCTCACCACGGCGTCGGCTTGTAGTCCTTCAAGAACTGGCCCCAGACATGCGTGCCGGTGATGACCCCGTCGATGATGGGATCCACGATGCGCGCGCCGCCGTCCACGATGTCGAGCGGCGGGCTGAAACGGTGATCCGCCACCTTGCGCGCCGCGATCTCGGCCGGATCCTCGTCGGTGACCCAGCCGGTGTCGACGCTGTTCATGTGGATGCCGTCCTGCTGGTAATCGGTGGCCGAGGTGCGCGTCATCATGTTGAGCGCGGCCTTGGCCATGTTCGTGTGCGGGTGCCGCGTGGTCTTGAAGCTCTTGTAGAACTGCCCTTCCATGGCCGACACGTTCACGATGTGCTTGTCGCGCTCGGGGGTCTTCATGAGCAGCGGCTTGAGCCTCGCGTTCAGCACGAACGGTGCGATGGAGTTGACCAACTGCACCTCGAGCAGCTCCACGGTGCTGACTTCCGCCAGCAGCAGCCGCCACGAGTTGCGCCCGCGCAGGTCGACCTGCTGCATGTCCTGGTCGAGCTTGCCCACCGGGAACAGTGCGGATTGCGCCTGCTTCTCGTCGCCGCCCTCGAACTCGCCGGGCAACAGCGGCACCTGCGACAACTGGGCCGCGTGCGTGATACCGGCGAGCTCGACCGCCTTCTGGTCGAGCACTTCGGGGCTCAGCACCGCGTCGCCGCTCGCCTCGGGCAGCAGGTGGTAGCCGCGCAGGCCCTCCCACGCGCCCAGCAGCTTGCGCTGGTGCGCGGGCATGTCGCGCAGCGCCGCGCTCTCGTCGGCCATCATGTGCGCGTAGAAGTCGGGCGGGCGCCGCACGGTCTGGCAGGCGTTGTTGATGATGTAGTCGAGCCGCGGCCGCGTGCGGATCATCTCGCTGCAGAACGCTTCCACGCTGGGCGTGTGGCGCAGGTCGAGCCCGAACACCTCCAGCCGGTGCCCCCACTGCTCGAAGTCGGGCTCCTGCGAGTAGCGCTTGGCCGAGTCGCGCGGGAAGCGCGTGGTGACGATCAGGTGCGCGCCGGCGCGCAGCAGCTTGAGCCCCGCCTGGTAGCCGATCTTCACGCGCCCGCCGGTGAGCAGCGCGACGCGGCCCGACAGGTCGGTGAGCTCGGTGCGCTTCGTGAAGTTGAAGTCGCC
>JBEBGT010000131.1:0-8060 GCA_040081365.1 Candidatus Eiseniibacteriota bacterium
CGTCGCGACTCGGGCGTCGGCGCGGGGCTCGCCACCCGCGCATCGGCGATCCCGTCCGCGCGTCGGCCGGCCACCCAGGCGAGCGTGGCCGACAGCGCCTCGGGCGACCCCGCGATGCGCGTGGGCAGTACGAGGTGGGCGTGCTGCCGGATCGCGAGCGTGGCGGCCCCCCACGCGCCGAGCACGCCCAGCGTGCCGAGCGCGGCGCGCAAGCGTGCGCGTGTGTCGCGCGCCGCACCGGGCACGAACGGCAGCAGCATGCCAGTGACGATGGCGACCTCTTTGCACAGCAGCGCGGCGAGCAGCGCGGCGAGCGCCGTGGGCCAGCGCCGGCGTGCGGCCTCGTGTACCGCGAGCGCGCTGGCCACGAACAGCCCCAGGTCCACGAACTGCGTGGGCCAGCTCGCGATCGTGCGCGTGCTCTCGGCACCGACCGTGAACGCCGCCGCCATGCACGCCAGCGGGCCGCTCCACGACAGCCGCAAAGTTCGGTAGATCAGCGCGGCGGCGAGAGCGAGCAACACCAGATGGATCGCGGTCACGAGCGCGGGTGCGGTGACGATGAGCCGGCCGAACACCGCGTAGTAGAGCTGGTGGGGGATCGGTCGCCAGAACGCGGTGGAGCCGCCGCCATCCAGCAGGCTGCCCATGCCCTGCACCAGGGCGCGGTGCAGGAAGTCGAAGTCCTCGGCCACCGGCTCGCCCCACGGTGCGCCGCTCATGCGATGCACGAGCGGCAGGATCGCGAGCAGCGTGAGCCACGCCCACGGGTCGCGCAGGAAGGGCGGTGCGGGTGGGACGGCGGCCGGTGCAACGCGCTCACGGGCGCGGGGCGGCTGCCCCGGCCCGTGAGTGGCCGAGCGCGGACTCACCAGATGACCACGCGCACGTCGTCGCCGCGGTACATGGGCTCGCCCGGCTGGATGCCGAACGCCGCATAGAACTCGGGGACGTTCGCGAGCGGGCCGTTCACGCGCAGGAAGCCGGGCGCGTGCACGTCGGTCATGATCTGCTGCTGCAGCGCCTCGGCGCGGCGATGCCCGAGCCACGACAGGGCATAGCCCAGGAAGTAGCGCTGGTCCGGGGTGAGGCCGTTGATCTTCTGGCCGGACTTCCACTGCTCGGTCTTCTTGAACGCCTCGTAGCCCAGCACGACGCCGCCCAGGTCGGCGATGTTCTCACCGAGCGTGGCCTGGCCTCGCACGTGCTTGCCGCCGATGACATAGGCGCTGAACTGGTCGGCGAGCTTCTTGGCGCGCGCCGTGAACTGCGCGGAGTCCGCGGGCGTCCACCACGGGTTCAGGTTGCCGTCGGCATCGGACTGCCGGCCCTCATCGTCGAAGCCGTGCGTGATCTCATGCCCGATCGTGGAACCACCCGCGTACGAGTACAGGATGGCGTCGTCGACGAGCGAGTCCGGCACGCCCGGCAGCATGAACGCGGCCGCCGGCAGCACGATCTCGACCTTGGAGCCATCGTAGTAGGCGTTATAGGTCTGCGGGGTCATGTCCCACTCGGTGCGGTCGATAGGCTTGCCGAGCTTCTGGGTCTGGTGCCGGAACCACCACGAGTTCACGGCGACCTGGTTGGCCACGAACGAATCACGCGTGATCTCGAGCGTGGAGTAATCGCGCCACTGATCGGGGTAGGCGACCTTGCGCGTGACCTTGTCGAGTTTGTGGAGCGCGGCCTGCTTGGTGGCGTCGCTCATCCACGGCAGCGTCTGGATGCGCTCGCGGTACACGCTGATGATGTCTTCCGTGAGCTTGGTGTAGCGCGCCTTGGTGGCGGGCGAGCAGTACTTCTTCACCCATTCCTGTCCGACCAGTTCGCCCATGGCGTTCTCGGTCGCATCGAGCATGCGCTTCCAGCGTGGCCGCTGCGTCTTGGTGCCCGACAGCACCTGCCGGTAGAAACGGAAGTTCTCGTCGTCGAACGGCTTCGCGAGGTTCTCGGCCATCTCCGTGAGCACGACCCAGCGCAGGTAGGCCTGCCACTCCGACAAGCGCGCCACGCTCAGGCAGGAGTCGACCTGCTTCAGGTACTCCGGCTGACCGACGATGACCGTGTCCTGCAGCGGCACGCCCATGCTGGCGAACTGCGTCGCCCAGTCGATCGTGGGGGTGAGCTTGTTGAGCTGGGCGAGCGACAGCTTGTGATAGTTCGCCCACGGGTCGCGGCGCTGCTCCAGCGTGCGCGAGCGCGCGGCGAACGCCGTCTCGAGCTTCATCACCGCGGCGGCCGAGGTGTTCGACACCAGTGAGTCCTCGCCGAGCAGCGCGAACATGGCGGTGAGGTGCTTCAGGTACTCGGCTCGCACGTGCTTCGTGTTGGCGTCCTGCCCGAAGTAGTAGTCGCGGTCCGGCATGTGGATGCCGCCCTGGAACAGGTGCACCAGGTAGCGCTCGCTGTTCTTCTCGTCCTGGCCGACGTAGAAGCCATACAGCGGGCCGAAGCCCATGCCCTGCATGCGGCCGACCAGCTTGAGCATCTCGGTGCGGGTGTGGATGTCATTGATCATGCCCAGATAGGGCTTGAGCGGCGTGGCACCGGCCGCGTCGATCACGAGCGAGTCCATGCCCGAGACCCAGAAGTCGCCGACCTTCTGCGCGCTGGAGCCCTTGGCGGCCTTGGACTTCGCCGCGCCCTCGCAGATCTCGAGGCGCTGGCGATAGGTCTCCTCGTTCACCAGATTGCCGATGCCCCAGCGGGATTCCGACGCCGGGATCGGGTTCTCGGCGATCCAGCGCCCGCAGGCGTACTGGAAGAAGTCCTTCCCGGGGGCGGCCGCGGTATCCATGTTGCGCACGAGCGGGTCGAGTTCGGGCGGGAGCGAGGGGCCGGCGGCCGCCGGCCGAGCGGCCGAACCGACGAGGCCGAGCGCCAAGAGCGCGAGCAGGCGATGCAGCGAGAACCAGGACCGGGTCATGCGAATCCCTTTCGTGAACGGTGGTCGGAAGTCCGCCGGGCACATTAGAGCGGCTGGGCTGGCACCGCCAGCCGGACCCTCTTGATGCGTTCTTGATGTCCGGGGCCACGGTCCTGACTCGTCGAAGGGCCGTGCGGGGTCGAAGCTGAGGTCAGCCGCGCCATGGGGGCGCGGCGGAGTCGTACGAGGCCTCGATGACCGACGTTCGATGGCTGCTCCTGGCGGCGCTGTGCTGGCTCGCGTTCCGCGGCTTCGTCGCGGCGTGCGAGCGGTTGCGGTGAGGCGCCCATGCCCGCCCTGCATGTGGTCGGCCTGTTGCTCGCCGTGGCGCTGCTCCTGTACCTCGGTTACGCGCTGCTGCGCGCGGAGCGCTTCTAGATGAGTACGGCCGGGCTCGTGCAGTCGGTGTTGTACCTGGTGGCCGTGCTCGCGCTGGCCGCGCCGTTGGGGGAGTACATGGCGCGCGTGCTCGCCGGTCAGCCCACGGGGCTCGGCCGGGTGCTGGGTCCAATCGAACGGCTGTGCTATCGCGCCGCTGGTGTGGATCCCGCGCTCGAGATGGGCTGGAAGCCCTATGCGCTCGCCATGCTGACGTTCAACCTGCTCGGCTTCGTGGCCGTGTACGCGCTGCAGCGCCTGCAGCACGTGTTGCCGCTCGACCCGCAACACCTGAGCGCGGTCGCGCCCGGGCTGGCGTTCAATACCGCCGTGAGCTTCGTCAGCAATACGAACTGGCAGTCCTATGGCGGCGAGACCACGATGTCGTACCTCACCCAGATGGCCGCGCTCACCGTGCAGAACTTCGTGTCGGCGGCGTCCGGCATCGCCACGCTGGCTGCACTCGTGCGTGCACTGGCGCGCCACTCGTCCGCCACGGTGGGCAACTTCTGGGCGGACCTCGTGCGCTCGACGCTGCACATCCTGCTGCCGCTGTCGGTCGTGTTGGCACTGGTACTGGTGTCGCAGGGCGTGGTGCAGACGTTCGCGGGACCGCGCGAGGTGACGCTCACCCAGCCCCTGACCGCACCGGACGGCGCCCGCGTGCGTACCCAGACGCTCGCGCTCGGGCCGGTCGCCTCACAGGTGGCCATCAAGCAGCTCGGCACCAACGGCGGCGGCTTCTACAACACCAACTCGGCGCATCCGTTCGAGAACCCGACGCCGCTCTCCAACTTCCTCGAGCTGCTCGCCATCCTGCTCATCCCCGCAGCGCTGTGCGTGACGTTCGGGCGCATGGTCGGCGACCTGCGCCAGGGCTGGGCCGTGCTCGCGGCGATGACCGTGCTGTTCGTGGCGCTGCTCGCCCTGTGCCAGTACTCGGAGTCGCAACCCAACCCCGGGCTGCTCGCGCTCGGCGCCAGCGATACGTCCGCGGCAGGCGGCGCGGCCGGCAACCTGGAGGGTAAGGAGACCCGCTTCGGGAGCGCGGGTTCCGCACTGTGGGCCACCGCCACCACGGCGGCCTCCAATGGGTCGGTGAACGCCATGCACGATTCGTTCACGCCGCTCGGCGGGCTCGTGCCCATGGCGCTCATCCAACTGGGCGAGGTGGTCTACGGCGGCGTGGGCTCGGGGCTCTACGGCATGCTCGTGTTCGCGATCGTCGCCGTGTTCATGGCCGGGCTCATGGTGGGGCGCACGCCCGAGTACCTCGGCAAGAAGATCGAGGCCTACGAGATGAAGATGGCGTCGCTGGTCGTGCTGTTGCCGCCGGCCACGGTGCTCATCGGAACGGCGGTGGCCGTGAGCATCCCCGCGGGTGTCGCCGGCATCCTGAACCCGGGGGCGCACGGCTTCAGTGAGGTGCTGTACGCGTTCTCGTCCGCGGCCAACAACAACGGCAGCGCGTTCGCCGGGCTGAGCGCCAACACGGACTTCTACAACGTGGCCCTCGGCCTCGCCATGCTGGTCGGTCGATACGGGCTGGCGATCCCCGTGCTGGCGCTGGCCGGCGCGCTCGCCGCCAAGAAGCGCGTGGCCGCCGGCGCCGGCACGCTGCCCACGCACACGCCGTTGTTCGTGCTGCTGCTCGTGGCGGTCGTGGTCATCGTGGGCGCGCTCACGTTCGTGCCGGCGCTCGCCCTGGGGCCGGTCGTGGAGCAGCTCGGCTGGCGGGGAGGGAACCGGTGATGAGCGATCCCCGAAGCGCGCCGGCAGCGCGTACGGTGCCGGGTGCCACCTCGGCCCATGGTCGCACGGGGCGGCCGCTGTTCGATCCGGCCATCGTGCGCGGTGCGCTGGTGGCGTCACTCGCCAAGCTCGACCCCCGGCACCAGGTGCGCAATCCTGTCATGTTCACCGTGCTGGTGTGTGCCGTGCTCACCAGCGTGCTGGGGATCCTGGCGCTCCGGGGCGAACGCGAGGAACCGGCGAGCTTCGTGCTGGCCGTGGCCGTGTGGTTGTGGTTCACGGTGCTGTTCGCCAACTTCGCCGAGGCCATGGCGGAGGGCCGCGGCAAGGCGCAGGCCGACTCGCTGCGCCGTGCCCGCACCGACGTCATGGCGCGCAAGCTGCTGGACCCGGCGGACCATCTGAGCATCAGCGTCGTGCCCTCGACGGTGCTGCGCAAGGGGGACGTGGTGCTGGTGCGCACCGGCGACCTGATCCCGTGCGACGGCGAGGTCGTCGAAGGCGTGGCCTCGGTGGACGAGAGCGCCATCACGGGCGAGAGCGCGCCGGTGATCCGCGAGAGCGGCGGCGACCGCAGCGCCGTCACGGGTGGGACGCGCGTGCTGTCGGACTGGCTCGTGTTGCGCGTCACGGCCGACCCCGGCGAGACGTTCATCGACCGCATGATCGCGATGGTCGAAGGGGCCCGGCGGCAGAAGACCCCGAACGAGATCGCGCTCAACATCCTGCTGGCCGCACTCACCATCGTGTTCGTGCTGGCGTGCACCACGCTGCTGCCGTTCTCGCAGTTCGGCGTGCGCGTCTCGGGTGCGGGCCAACCGGTCACGGTGACGGTGTTGTGCGCGTTGCTGGTCTGCCTGATCCCCACCACGATCGGCGGACTGCTGTCGGCAATCGGCATCGCCGGCATGGACCGCATGACCCAGGCCAACGTCGTGGCCATGTCGGGACGTGCCGTCGAGGCGGCCGGCGACGTCGATGTGCTGCTACTCGACAAGACCGGCACGATCACGCTCGGCAATCGTCAGGCGACCGCGTTCCTGCCGGCCCCTGGCGTGCCGCCCGAGCGGCTGGCCGATGCGGCGCAGCTCGCCTCGCTGGCCGACGAGACGCCCGAGGGCCGCAGCATCGTGGTACTCGCCAAGGAGCAGTACGGCCTGCGCGAGCGCGACGTGCACGCGCTCGGCGCGACGTTCGTGCCGTTCGCCGCCCAGACGCGCATGAGCGGTGTCGATCTGGGGCAGCGCCAGATCCGCAAGGGAGCCACCGATGCCATCCGCGGCTGGATCGAGGCGCGCGGCGGCATGCTGCCGCCCGAGGTGCAGCGCGATGTCGAGACGGTCGCGCGCGCCGGCGCCACGCCGCTCGTGGTGGCCGAGGACGGTGTGGTGCTCGGCGTCATCCAGTTGAAGGACATCGTGAAGGGTGGCATCCGCGAGCGCTTCCAGCAGCTGCGCAACATGGGCATCCAGACCATCATGATCACGGGCGACAACGCGCTCACCGCGGCCGCCATCGCGGCGGAGGCCGGCGTCGACGACTTCCTGGCCGAGGCCACGCCCGAGGCCAAGTTGGCCCTGATCCGCGAGCGCCAGGCCGGCGGTCGGCTGGTGGCGATGACCGGCGACGGCACGAACGACGCTCCAGCGCTGGCGCAGGCCGATGTCGCCGTGGCCATGAACTCGGGCACGCAGGCCGCCAAGGAAGCCGGCAACATGGTGGACCTGGACTCCAACCCGACCAAGCTCATCGAGATCGTGGAGACCGGCAAGCAGCTGCTCATGACCCGTGGGGCGCTCACCACGTTCAGCGTCACGAACGACGTGGCCAAGTATTTCGCCATCATCCCGGCCGCGTTCGCCAGCACCTACCCGGCGCTGGGCGCGCTCGATGTCATGCGGCTCGCCACGCCGCACAGCGCCATTCTGTCGGCGGTCATCTTCAACGCGCTCATCATCGTGGTGCTCATCCCGCTGGCGTTGCGCGGTGTGCGCTACCGGCCGCTGGGCGCGGCCGTGGTGCTGAGGAATCATCTGATCGTGTACGGGCTCGGTGGGCTTGTCGTGCCGTTCGCCGGCATCAAGCTGATCGACCTGCTGTTGGTCGCCCTGCACCTGACCTAGAGGGGAGTGCCATGAGAGACAGCCTGCGTCCCGCGGTCGTGTTGTTGGCGTTGTTCACGCTCCTCACCGGTGCGCTGTACCCCGCACTCGTCACCGCGATCGCGCAGGCGGCCTTCCCGTGGCAGGCCAACGGCAGCGTCCTGCTCGTGCAGGGCGAGCCCCGGGGGTCGGCGCTCATCGGTCAGGAGTTCCAGGGGGCCGAGTGGTTCTGGGGCCGGCTCTCGGCCACTGCCCCCATCCCGTACAACGCCGCCGCGTCGTCGGGCTCGAACCTGGGGCCGCTCCATCCCGCACTGTCGACGGCGGCCCGTGCGCGCATCGCCGCGCTCGTGGCCGCGGGGGAGCCGGGCGGTGACGTGCCGTTGGACCTGGTCACGGCGTCCGGCAGCGGGCTGGATCCCGACATCAGTCCGGCGGCCGCCCGCTGGCAGGTGGCGCGGGTGGCGCGCGCGCGTGGATTGGCTCCGCAGCTCGTGGCGGACCTCGTGAGCGCGCATGTGCGTGAGCGCACGTTCGGCGTATGGGGCGAGCCGCGCGTGAACGTGCTCGAGCTCAACCTGGCGCTGGCGGGGTTCACGCCCGAGCGAGCCGCGCGCTGACGCGGTCCGGCGCGCACCGCGCGGTGGCCGCGCGGGCGCGGGGGCCAGCGGCCCCACTCGCACGCGGCCGATCCGGCGTGCTCTACTGTTCCGCGCCGCGGCGGCCACGGGCTGCCGGCGGGGAGGCTTCGACCGTATGAGCGATGCACGTCCGGATCCGGAACAGCTGCTGGCCCGTCTGCGCGAGCAACAGGAGCGCGAGGCGCGCGCCAAGCTCAAGATCTTCTTCGGTGCCACGGCGGGCGTGGGCAAGACCTACGCCATGCTCACCGAGGCTCA
>JBEBGT010000636.1:0-2088 GCA_040081365.1 Candidatus Eiseniibacteriota bacterium
CACAAGCACCATGTGCTCGTGCGGCTGTCTCACTGGGGGCACGTACCGCTGCTCGTGGGCTTGATCGCGACCGGGCTCGCCATCTACTGGGCCGCTCCGGTGTTCCGGCATGCCGCGGCCCCCGGCAACCCGCGCGGGGACTACCTGTGGGACCTGGGCCGCGCCCTCGGGCCGTTGTTCGGCGGTGGAGCCAACGGTAACTGGCTCTACGAACGCTTCTCGCTGGGCCCCGCCCAGTTGGCGAGTGCGCTGCGGCTGCACTGGCTACTGGCCTACCTGTACATGGCCTGCGGCCTGGTTTACGTGCTGGGCCTCGTGCGTGGCGGCGGCTGGCGTGCGCTGTTGCCGCGTGCCACGGACCCGGCCGAGGCGCTGGCCATGATCCGCTTCTACCTGGGGGCAGTGCCGGCGGCCCTCGCACGCCGGCCTCATCCGCACCCGGTGATCGCGGGCAAGTACAACGCGCTCCAGCGCGGCGCCTACTTCACCATGCCGCTCGTGGGGCTCTTGGTCGTGTTATCCGGCTGGGCCATGCACCACGCCGCCACGTTGGGTGCCCTCGAGCGGCTGTTCGGGAATTACGACAACGCGCGCGTGGTGCACTTCGTGTGCATGGCCGTGCTGGGCTCGTTCATGGTGCCGCACGTGGTGCTGGTGGCGGCCGACGGCTTCGACACGTTCCGCAGCATGGTGACGGGCTGGAGCACGCGCTTGAAGGGAGCTGGCCATGAGTGACGAACGCGACGTGCGCGCCGAGAACACGCCGGCAGGTCCTCCAGAAGCTGATGGCGCAACCGCGGAGCGCACGAGCGAAGGCAACAGGAAGACACCCCCCCCGACGGTCACACCCGAAGCGCCCGCCCCGAAGCCGGCATCACGCCGGCCCGGCGTCGCGCTCGCGGAACGCGTTCGCCGCGTGCTGGCCGCCGCCGCCGAACAACCCGAGCGCGTGGACGTCACGAGTCAGGGCAAGCTCTCGGGCCACTCGCGCCGGAACTTCCTGTTACTGGGGACCGGCGCGCTGGCCACCGCCGCCACGGGCTGGTGGACGCTGCCCGAGCGCACGAAGCGCGCGTGGCTGCCCGCCGCGCATCACCAGCTCGACACGCTGGTGGCGCGCGTGGGGCTCACGCGTGAACAGCGCGAGCGCACACTCAACCGCGCGCTCACGTTCGACGACGACGTGGCCGAAGCCCTGGCGGCGGGCAATCGCAGCGTGCGCACGTACGAGCGGCCGGATCCGAAGCCGCTGCGCAATAATTATCACGGCCGCACGCCGGGGCCGGAGTACCTGGCCACGTGGCGGCTGAACCTGAGCGGGCTCGCCGCGGGCAGTGCCTCGCTGGCACTGGGTGAACTTGCGTCGCGCTTCGCGCGACGTGACATGAACACGCGGCTCGTGTGCGTCGAAGGCTGGAGCCACGTGGCGGCCTGGGGCGGATTCCGCTTCGCCGACCTGCTGGCGGCGTTCCCGCCTGCCGCCGGCATGCGCTGGGTGGCGCTGCGCAGCGCGGTGAACCTCAATGGCCGCGGCGAGCCCGAGCCCTACTACGTGAGTCTCGACCTGCACACGGCCATGCACCCGCAGGCGCTGCTGGCCACGCATCACGCAGGCGCACCGTTGAACCTGGCGCACGGCGCTCCGCTGCGGCTGGTGGTGCCCATGAAGTTGGGCCTCAAGAACATCAAGGCGATCACGCACATCGAGTACCTGGCCGACGAGCCGGCCGACTACTGGAACGAGCGCGGGTATTCGAAGTACGACGGACTCTAGGCTCTGTTTTCGAACCTACACACACTCGCGACGCGAGTGGCGGCGTACTGCGCTGCTGAGCCTGTCCTCGCACCGGGGCTCGTGCCGCGCCGAGGGCGTGCACGACTCGCGGGCCCCGTCTGGCGAAGCGGCACCATCGACTCGCGTGATTCGTGCGAAACGATCGGGGCAAGTGTTTTCGAAAACACTTACGTGACGAAGGCGTGACGCGGGACGCTAGCCCGACCTATTCATGAGCCCGTGGCCTGCAAGGGCCGGCTGCCCATGAATCGCGGCGGAGCTGGCATGGCCTGCTCCTCGTAGTGTCATCAACA
>JBEBGT010000132.1:0-8009 GCA_040081365.1 Candidatus Eiseniibacteriota bacterium
TGTGTATAAGAGACAGGCCTGTCGATCATCCACGAGCCCGACGCCGGACTGCTCGAGATGCTGACGCGCCAGGTCGGCGTGAACACGCCGCCACTGCGCGCACGGCCCAAGGCCGGGAAGCGCCGCGCGATCGAGCACGTGTTCTACATCATCAAGGAGAACCGGTCGTACGATCAGGTGCTGGGCGACCTGCCGCAGGGGGACGGCGACTCGTCGCTGTGCCTGTTCGGGGAGCGCATCACGCCCAATCACCACGCGCTCGCGCGCGAGTTCGTGCTACTCGATCGCACTTACTGCGATGCCGATGGCAGCGCGGATGGCCACAACTGGGGCATGGGGGCGTACTCGAGCGACTACGTGAACAAGAGCCTGCCCACGAACCCGATCTACGATTACGAGGGCGGCAATGCGCTGGCGTACCCGCGTTCGGGTTACCTGTGGGACCTGTGCGCGCGGCATGGCATCACGTATCGCAGTTATGGCGAGTTCGTGTTCAACGGGCCCACGCCCGACGACACCGTGCGCGCCGGGGTGCCCGGGCTCGTCGGGCACGTGGCGCCACGCTACCGAGGCTACGACACGCAGTACTCCGATCTCGACCGCTATGCGGCCTGGCTCGAGGAGTTCGACCGCTATGACCGCGACGGCGGGCTGCCGCAGTTGTCGATCATCCGGCTGCCGAACGATCACACCGAAGGTACGTGCGCGGGCCGGCCCACGCCGCGCGCGCACATGGCCGAGAACGACCTGGCGCTGGGTCGCATGGTGGAGCGCATCAGCCACAGCCGGTACTGGGAGAAGTCGTTGGTGCTGGTGATCGAGGACGACGCGGCCAATGGCCAGGACCACGTGGACGAGCATCGTACGGTGGCGCTGGCAGCGGGGCCGTGGGTGAAGCGCGGCGTCACGGACTCCAACCTCTACACCGGCTGCAGCCTGTTGCGCTGCATCGAGGATGTGTTCGGGCTGCCGCCGATGTCGCAGTTCGACGCCCGTGCCAACGGGCTCGAAGGCATCTTCGCGGCGAGGCCGGACTTGACGCCGTACCGCTGCCGGAACGCGAACATCGACATCACCGAGACGAACCTGGCGGGTGCGTACGGGCAGGCCGAGAGCGAGCGCATGGACTTCAGTGCCGCCGACCTGGTGCCCTACGACGTGCTGAATCGTGTGCTGTGGCACAGCGTGCGAGGAGCGGCCGCACCCGCGCCGCCGGTGGTGCGCAGCGGGTTCGCGCTCGGGTGGCGGCGGGCCGGCGATGGTGACGACGAGGACGACGACTGACGCGGCGCGGACTCAGCCGGCCGGCGCGATGCGCGAACGCAGCAGTGCGTCGAGCTGCTTCAGGTCCATGGGCTTGCTCACGCTCACCACATCGGGGCGCGACACGAACGCCTCGGCCTCGGCGGTGATCGCACCGCCGGTCATGAACACCATGCGCGCGCGCAGCGCGGGGTCCGTGGCCGCGACGCGCGCGGCCAGCTCCATGCCCGAGACGCCCGGCATCATGAGGTCGCACAGCACGGCATCGAACTGCTGTTCACGCAGCAGTCGCAGGGCGTCCTCGCCGCTCGAGCTGGGTGTCACCTGCCAGCCGCGCTCGAGGGCCTGCGTCATGAGACGCAGCAGCATCGGCTCGTCGTCGACCGCCAGCAGGCGCGGCCGCTCGGGCGGCTCCATGGCCGGCAGTTCGGCGGCGTGCGGGGGGGCGGCCGGTACGGCGGTCGCCTCGCCCGCGAGCGGTGGGAACACCAGGCGCACGCGCACGCCATGCGGTTGGACCGGTGCGAACTCGAGGCGGCCGCCGTGCGCGTCGACGATGCCGCTGGTCACGAACAGCCCGAGCCCGGTGCCACCGCTCGGGCCGCGCGTGGTGAAGTAGGGCTCGGTCACTCGGGCCAGGTGTTCAGCCGGGATGCCAGGGCCGTCGTCCTCGACCTCGAGGAATGGTTCGCCGGTGGCCGCGACGCCCGTGCATAGCCGGATGCGGCCGTTGGCGCCCTCGGAGGACACCGCCTCGGCGGCGTTCGTGAGCAGGTTGACCAGCGCCTGCACGAGCCGCGGTTCCTCCCCGTCGACCAGCGGCGTCTCGAGGAGTTGCGTCTCGAGCATGGCCACGTGGCGCAAGTGCGGCTGCGCCACCTTGAGCGCGTTGCGCGCCACCTCGCGCAGGTCCAGCGGCGCGCGTTCGGCGTGACGGCGGGAATACGCGCGCAGGCCCTCGACGACCTTCTGGATGCGCCACGCGCCGTCACGGGCGTCCTCGATGGCACGGCGCACGTCGTGCGGGGCCTGGGAACGATCAAGGTGGCCGTGCACGCGATCGAGAGCCAGCTGCAAGTAGGTGAGTGGATTGTTGATCTCGTGGCCCACGCCTGCCGCGAGTCGCCCCAGTGCAGCGAGGCGCTCCGACTCGATGAGTGCCGACTGGGCCCGGTCGCGCTCGAACGTGCGTTCACGTACCTCGCCCGCGAGTTGGCCGGTGAGCGATTGCAGGCGGTGCGCGTCACGGATGAACTGCTGTAGCACGCGCGTGGACGTGGGCACGATCACCGCGAGGAAGCCGATGTCGGCGGGCGAGAGCCACACGAGGTTGCCGTTGGCGACCATGACCTCGACCACCGAGCACGCGATGTAGACGGTGAAGCCTGCGGCGAGCGGGACGAGGCTGCGGTCCCCGCGCAGCGTGCGGCGCACGAGGATGGCGTAGGGGATGGTGAGAAGCGCGAACAGGTACCAGCCCAGCGCCTCGCCGGCGGGGTTGATGCGCACGTAGTGATAGGTGACATGCGCCCAGGGCACCGTGATGTGGAACGACTCGGGCCTCAAGTGCAGGCCGGTGATCACGAAGCCGAACACCACGGCCAGTGAGCCCGCGCACAGCACGCGCCAGGGGCGGGCCATGTGTGAGAAGCGCGCCTCGGGGCCGCCGAGTACCCACACGTACCAGAGCAGGATGTGCACGCCCGCCGCCGCGTAGTTGCCACGCGCGGCGAGGAAGTAGGCCCAGTCCGGGAACGATGACTCGGAGCTGATGATGTTGCCGATGCTGTAGGCCGCCGCCGACAACGCCAGCCACGCGAAGGTGCGCGACGACGCCCGACCCGGGGCGCGCGAGATCGCGAAGTGGGCGACCGCCGCGGCCAGGTTCACGGTGGCCGTGAACAGTGCGAGGAGCAGTGCGACGTTCATGAGAGGTGGCTTCCGGTCCAGTACGGCAGGGCATGCGCGTGGGTGAAGGTATCACGCCCGACGCGTCGCACCACGCACACGCCGTGCGTGGCGAGGCCGGAAGATGCGACCGGGTTCTCGGTGACAGCGGACTCTTTGTGCACGGGGCCGCGCATGTCGCCGTGTGCGCGCTGGCGACCACCGGGGACCGCGGGCCGGAAGGGCCGGTGAGGGTGTGCGAGACCGCCGTGGATCGCGCCCAGCCCGCGAACCGCGCCCCGGTGCACGCGGCGCGGAACCCGCGTAGGATGCGCGTCGATAGTGCCCGGCGACCGTGCACCGCGACGATCCGTGCACCCGCCGCCAGCCGCCCCGGGGACACCCGCTCACGCACGCCCTCAGCGAGGAACCGCCTTGCGCACGCCCGCCGAACTCGGACTGTCGACCACCGCCATCACGGACCGCTCGTTGTCGCGCTTCACGCAGGGGCTCATGGGTTCGGAAGTGCTGCGCATCGCGGGTGAGGTGCGCGCCGCCATCGCGGCCGGCCGCGACATCTGCAACTTCACGGTGGGCGACTTCGATCCGCGCGAGTTTCCGCTACCCAAGAAACTGGCCGAGGGCGTGAAGGCCGCGCTCGATGCCGGGCACTCGAATTACCCGCCCAGCAACGGCATCCCCGAACTGCGCAAGGCCGTGATCGCGTTCTACCAGCGTGAGCTGCAGCTGGACTACCCGCTTGAATCGGTGGTGGTGGCGAGCGGCGCGCGGCCGCTGATCTACGGCACCTACCGCACGCTGGTCGATCCGGGCGACGTCGTGGCGTTTCCGGTGCCGTCGTGGAACAACAACCACTACATCTACATGACCGGTGCGCGCGGCATACCGCTCGAGGTGCAGCGCGCGAACCAGTTCCATCCCACCCCCGAGCAGGTGGCGGCCGTGATCGGCGAGACCCGGCTGCTCGCGCTGTCGTCGCCGCTGAACCCGACCGGCACCGGCATGAAGCCCGAGGTGCTGGCCGCGATCAGCCGCATCGTGGTGGACGAGAACCGGCGCCGTGAGGCGGGGGGCCAGCGCCCGGTGTTCATGATGTACGACATGGTGTACTGGGCCACGGCATTCGACACCGGCTTGCCGGTGACGCCGCCGTCGCTGGTTCCCGAGGTGGCTCCCTACACCGTGCTCATCGACGCGATCAGCAAGTCCCTCGCGGCCACTGGACTGCGCGTGGGTTGGGCCTTCGCCCACCCGCTGATCAGTCAGCGCATGAGTGACTTCCTGGGGCATGTGGGCGCGTGGGCCCCGAAGCCCGAGCAGGTCGCGAGTGCGGCGTTCCTCAGCGATGCGGCGGCGTTTCACGAGTTCCGCGGCCAGATGGCCGAACGTCTGGGGCTGCGCCTGCGCGCGCTGCACGAGGGCTTCCAGCGCATGCGTGCACGGGGCATCGACGTGGAGTCGGTGGCGCCCGAGGGCACGCTCTACCTGTCGGTGCGGTTCCCGCTCGGCATCACGGTGTGCGGCCGCAGGCTGGCCACCAACGAGGACGTGCGCAAGTTGTTGCTCGACGAGGCGGGGATCGCCGTCGTGCCGTTCCAGGCGTTCGCGCTGCCGCACGAGGACGGCTGGTTCCGCATGTCGATCGGTGCGGTGTCGATGCCGGCCATCGAGCAGGGACTCGCGCGCATGGAGCAGCTCTTCCGCGCGAGCTGAACGCGTCAGCGCTCGAACAGCTCGGGCGGCAGCACCACGCCGATCGCGCGCCGGCATGAATCACACCGGAACTCGAGCCGCGGGCGCGCAGCGCTCTTGATCCGCTGTTCCTGTGCGACTCCGCAGCCGGGGCAGGTCCCGCGCACGTCGAGTACGCTGACGCGCTCGCCGAGCCGCTGCAGTGCCAGCAACGGTGTGCCGACGAGCAGGAGCGGCACGAGCACGAAGTGCAGGAGCGGCAGGAACACGGCGAGCACCGCCAGCGCCCAGCCCGTCACCCAGGTGAGCACGGCGCGCCGGGTGCGTGTCCTCGCGTCGCGAGTGACGATGCGCAGCACGGCGGCCGTGTCGGGCCGTCCGAGCCACGTGAGTGTTGCAGGGTGTTCTTGCGGCAGCGGCGAGGGCATGAGCGGCTCGTGCGCAGCGGGTGATGCACGGACCCGCGGTGCGGAGTGCGCCTGCGAGCCGTGACCACCCGAAACTACACCTCGCGCACGGTGCGGGCCATGCCCGCAGTGTGCTCAGCGGTGCGGTGCGGCCCGTCGGGTCAGCAACTTCTGCACGGCGTCGATCAACTGGGACGACGTGAACGGCTTCACGAGCACGAGACTGCGCGGGTCCGAACTGCCCGGCCCCACCGCCATCTCGGGGTCGTAGCCGGTGGAGTAGAGCACCTGGACGCCGGGGCGCACGCGGCGGATGCCCTCGGCCAGTTCGTGACCGCCCATCTGCGGCATGATGAGGTCGGTGATGAGCACGTCGATCGCACCGGCGTGCTGGGAGGCCAGCGTGAGTGCGGTGCGGCCGTCGGGCGCGGCCAGCACTTCGAAACCGCCACGGCGCAGGGCGGCGGTGGTGAACTCGCGCACGAGCGGTTCGTCCTCGGCGAGCAGGATGGTGGCGGGCACGCGGTGTGTCGCCGCAGGGTGTCCGGCCGTGCCGTTGCTCGTCGCCAGTTTCTCGGGTACGACACGCGGTAGCTCGATCCGGAAGCTGGTGCCCGAGCCGGGCTGGCTCGCGACGTGAATGTGGCCGCCCGCCTGCGTGACGATGCCATAGCAGGTGGCGAGCCCCAGCCCCGTGCCCTTGCCGATCTCCTTGGTGGTGAAGAACGGTTCGAACAGGTGCTCGAGCGTGTCGCTGGACATGCCCACGCCGGTGTCGCGCACGTGCAGTTCCACCGTGCCAGTCGGCGTGCCGGCATGGGATCGTGTGGACAGCGTGAGTGTGCCGCCCTGCGGCATGGCATCACGCGCGTTGAGCGCGAGGTTCACGAGGATCTGCTGCATCTGGCCGGCGTCCATGCGCACGTGGGCGGGCTCGGGTGAGCGCTCGATCACCAACTCGATGCGCTCGCCGATGACCCGGTGCAGCATGCCCGCGGTTTCGTGCAGCATGTCGTTCAGGTCCAGGATGCGCGGCGCGATGACCTGTTTGCGCGCGAAGGCCAGCAACTGTGAAGTGAGCGCGGCGGCGCGGCTGGCCGCGTGGGAGATGTTGTCGATCGAGCGCGCCAGATCGCTGCCCGGGTTGGCCTGCGCGGCGGCGTGTTCGGCCGCTCCCAGCACCACGGTGAGCAGGTTGTTGAAGTCATGCGCCACGCCGCCGGCGAGCCGGCCCACGCTCTCCATCTTCTGGGCCTGCAGCAACTGTTGCTCGAGTTCGCGCTGTTGCGTGACATCGAGCAGGTAGCCATCGAAACACTCGACGGCACCTTTCGAGTCGCGGACCAGTAGCGTGCGATCGTAGAGCAGGCGCCAGTTGCCGGCCGCATCGCGTACGCGATAGCGCTGCTCGAATGTATTGATGCCGCGCGCGACGTAGTCAGCCGTCTCGGCACGCACGCGCTCGACATCGTCCGGGTGCACGATGGTCGAGAACACGATGCGATTGTCGGTGAAGTCCTCGGGCTCGTACCCGAACTGGCGCACGTTGGGCGAGATGCGTTCCACCGGCCTTGCGCGGTCCTGCGTCCAGCGCACCGCGATGACCGGCCCGCTCATGAACAACTCGTTCTCACGCATGAGCCGCGCCTCGAGCCGGCAGCGCTCCACGGCGATGGCCACATGGTCGGCGATGTTGCACGCCAGGGCCATATTCGCACCGATCGGGTCGCCGGGGTGCTCGCCGTAGATCATGAACTTGCCCATGACGCCATCGCGGCCCTCGAGCGGCACGAAGGCGAGCGAGCGGATCCGCTCGGCCGCGAACACGGTGGCGAACCCGGGCATGGAGTCGTCGTCGCGCACATCCGGGAGGACGATGGGCCGCGCGCCGTTCTCGCCCGGCTTCCACGGACAGTGGCCCTCGACTGCCTTGCGGTAGCCGTCCGAGATGCCATGCCACGCCCGAAACCGGATCACGCCCTCGCGGTCGAATAGCAGCAGCGAGCAGCGACAGCCGGGCGAGGCTTCGAGCAGGGCCTCGATGGCGATCGAGCACACCTCGTCGACCGTTTGTGCCGCGGCGATCCGGCGCGTGAGCCGGTACACGGACTCGAGCCGGTTGTAGCGGGTCGTCAGGTCGACGAGGGTGGCGCCCGCGTCGAGCGGCGGCTGGGGCATGCGAACGAGACTCCTTCCCTGGGCGGCACACTGGGGGCGGGCCCGTGACGGCCTGCGGCATCCATGGGGCGGACTTGCTGACCGGAAGGTAAACGGGGCTGCTGACGCTGCAAAGCGAATTTGCGCGCCCGTTGGGGCCGACCGTGAGCGGGCCCGACGCTGGCCGGCCGCACCATGCGCTTCTGGGGGCACCACGGGATGAAACGGTTCTCCCGCCCTTCGTCGACCTTGCGGGCGGTACGACCTCATCCCGCCCGGCGCGCTTGCGGCCCGCGGGTATGGGGTTATCTTCCGCGCCTCATGACCCGCACCCGCATGCTCCCGAATGGCGCCGCGCGCTCGGTGGAGGCCGCACTGCCCGAGCCCGCACGGCTCGACGAAGCGCTGCGCGAGCTGGCGCGCCATCTGGACGCGGCCATCGATGGCGACACACTCGCCGAGCGCACCGACGGCCTGGCACGCGTGCTGGCGTGGTCGCGCGAGCGCGCCGCCGCCTGGCACAACGATGCCTTGGCGGTGCTGGATCATAAGGGGCGCATGGTGTACAGCAACCCGGCGTTG
>JBEBGT010000637.1:0-2086 GCA_040081365.1 Candidatus Eiseniibacteriota bacterium
GCCGCAGCCGCAGCCGCAATGCCGCCCACTGAGCGGTGCCGGGCGCGCCGCGCGAGAGCCGCAAGCGCATGCGCGGCCCGCATCTGGCCCTCGGTCGGCCGCCGCGCCCGTGTCCGCGATGTGTGTTCACCCTGTGAATCCGCGGCCGTTCCCGAGCATCCCACCTTGCGACTCCGGAACGCCCCGGATTACCTTGAGGGCCTTCCTGAACACATCCCGGAGCACCCATCCGCTCCGTTTCCCGCTCTGTACCGGAGGATAGCCATGGCTTGGAAGGACCTCACCCCCAAGACGTTCGCCTCGATCCGCGAACTCAACGGCATCTCGGCCCGCACCCAAGAAGAGCACTACGAGCTCTACAAGGGTTATGTCGGCAAGGTGAACGAGATCCAGAAGAAGCTTGACGCGGTCGATCGCACCACGGCGAACCAGATCTTCAGCGACCTGCGCTCGCTGCGCGTGGACTACTCGTTCGCGATCGGCGGCATGAAGAACCACGAGATCTTCTTCGGGCACCTGGGCGGCAAGGGCGGCGCGGCCGCCGGCAAGCTCAAGGAGCTCATCGAGCGCGACTTCCCGTCGTATGACGCGTGGCTCGCGGACTTCAAGGCCTCGGGCCTCGCGGCGCGCGGCTGGGTGTGGCTCGCCTATGATCACGACCTTGCCATGCTCACCACGGTCGTCGGCGATGCGCAGAACACGTTCCCGGTGTGGAACGCCACGCCGGTGCTGGCACTCGATGTGTACGAGCATGCGTACTGGTTCGACTATGGCCGTGCGCGCGCCAAGTACATCGACGCGTTCTTCAACAACCTGGATTGGGACGTGGTCGCCGCGAATCTCGATCGCGCGCTCGCCATGCAGCCCGCCGGCAAGTAACCCTTTCGCTCACGCCGCCATCCGGCGGCCCCACGCTTCGTGCCGGGCCCCTTCGACGGGGGCCCGCACGATTTTTCAACGGAGGACCCATGGCCATCGCCATGCTGCAGCCCGTCATCGGCAAGCCGGCGCCGGATTTCTCGCTGCCGTGCACGAACGGCGAGACGGTCACGCTGCGGCAGTTCAAGGGCAAGAAGACGCTGGTGCTGTACTTCTACCCCAATGACGACACGCCGGGCTGCACCAAGGAGGCCTGCCAGTTCCGCGACCTCGAGCTGGACTTCAACGACCTCGGCGCGGTGATCTATGGCGTCTCGGCCGACGACATGGACTCGCACATGAAGTTCCAGTACAAGCACCAGCTGGGCTTCCACCTGCTGTCCGACGTCGACGCGGCCACCTGCAAGGCCTACGGCGTGTGGAAGCAGAAGAACCTGTACGGCAAGAAGTTCATGGGCATCGAGCGCACGACGTTCATCATCGACAAGACCGGGCGAGTGGCCCAGATCTACCCGAAGGTGAAGGTCGAAGGGCACGTCGCCGAAGTGCTCTCCTTCCTGCGCGACGAGGACTGACCGTTCGCGGTGGGGCGGGAGCCGCGCGCTCCCGTCCGCCGCGCCGCGTCACCCCATGGACCAGGCCCCCAAACGGCCGGTGCCGGTGTTCCCGCTCCCCGGCGTGGTGCTGTTCCCCGGCGCCACCATGAATCTGCACGTGTTCGAGCTGCGCTACCGCACCATGGTGCGCGACGCGCTCTCGAGCGAGCGGTTGATCGCACTCGCCACGCTGGCGCCGGGCTACGAGCTCGACTACCACGGCAGTCCGCCATTCCACGAGCTGGGCTGCGTCGCGCGCTTCGACGAGGTCGAGTGGCTGCCGAACGACCACTACGAGCTGCGCGTGACCGGCCTGGTGCGTGCGCGCTTCGGCCGCCGCGTGCGGGAGTTCCCGTACCGCTCGCACGTGGTCGAGGCGTTGCCCGAAGCACCGTATACCGAAGACGACCCCATGGCGCAGATGGCGCGCCAGGGGCTACTCGAGCAGCGCTCGCGCCTGGGCCCGCTCGGCAGCGAGGCGTGGCTCGCACCGCCCGTGTTCGAGCCCACGGCGCCACTCATGGCCGTGGTGGGCACGCTCGCCACCACCGCGCGTCTGAGCGATGCCGACAAGCTCGAGCTGCTGGCCGAGGACGATGTGGTGCAGCGTG
>JBEBGT010000638.1:0-2072 GCA_040081365.1 Candidatus Eiseniibacteriota bacterium
AAGCAGCACCGCGCGCGCTACTACGAGCTGCTCGACCGTGTGCGCAGCGACGGCGAGTGGGAGGAGTGGGTGGCGTTCTTCGCCACGGCAGTGGAGGAGACCGCGAACGGAGCCGTGGCGACCGCGCATCGACTGGGCGAGATCGCGCGCGTCGATCGCGCCGCCGTGGAGCCGATGGGCCGGGTCGCGGGGTCCGCGCTGCGCGTGCACGCGGCGCTGCTGGTCAGGCCCGTGGCCACGATCAAGAGTCTTGCCGAGCAGACCCGCTTGTCGGTGCCGGCGGTCACGAAGTCCGTGCGAGCGCTCTGCGAACTGGGGCTCGTGCGTGAGACCACGGGACGCAGGCGCGGGCGTGTATTCGTATACGAGCGTTACTTGGAGGTGCTGCAACAGGGTACGGAGTAACACAGGTGTTCCTGGGAGAGCCCCATGCCACGCAGCAAAGTCTATGACGCGAGTTACTTCGAGCGCTGGTACCGCAAGTCCGACGTGGGCGTGGGACGCAGCGAGTTCGTGGGGCGCAAGGTGCGCCTGGCGGTGGCCGCGGCCGAGTACCTGTTGGGCTACAAGATCAAGAGCGTCTTGGACGTGGGCTGCGGCGAGGGCCCGTGGCGCGCGCACTTGAAGAAGCTGCGTCCGGGTGTGCGCTACGCGGGCATGGACTCGAGCGAGTACGCCGTGAAGAGGTTTGGGCGTGCGCGCAATATTGTTCTTGGAAGCGTAGGCGAGCTCGCGCACGCAGGCTTCAAGCTCAAGCATGACCTGCTAGTTTGCGCCGACGTGCTGCACTACGTGCCCACGCCCGAAGTGCGCGCGGGGCTCAAGGCGATGCATGCGCTCTGCCGCGGCGTGGCGTTCATCGAGGCGTTCACGAGCGCCGACAAGATCGACGGCGACCGCGCCGCGTTCCAGAAGCGCACGGCGGCGCAGTATCGCGCGCTGTTCGCCGAGGCGGGCTTCACGCCGGTGGGGCTGCACCTGTACGCCACGCGCGACGTGGCGCGCACGCTGGTGGCGTTGGAGCGAAGCGAGTGACACGGGGTCCGGGCTACGAAGCTGCGGCGCTCACGGCTGGCAGCGAGCGTCGCATGCACGCCCGCGGCCGACGCCGCGGTGTCACACGCGGCTAGCGCGACCGGCGTCGCGCGCGCTTCACGGTGCGCGGCGTGTCGCGCCCGGTGCTCTCGCGCACGGTGCTCTCGCGTGACGTGCTCTCGGGCGGCGCACTGGCGAGCGTGTCGACCGGCGAGACACTGGCCGGTAGCGGCGCCAGCTCGATGACGCGCGCATCGGGGATGAGTCCCTGGTCCTGCATGCGCTTGCTGGCGAGCTCGGCGCTGTCACGCTCGTCGAACCGGCCGAGCAGCAACCGGTAGCCGCGGTTGCCGCCCAGGCTGTTGACGCGCACACGCACGGGCACCAGTCGCGACAAGTACTCACATTCGGCGTTGGCCATGTCGCGCGTGGGGTACGAGCCCACGGCGATGCCGTACTGCGCGGGTGATGCAGGCGGCGGCTCGGGCGCGGGTGCAGGCGTGGCCACCGTGGTCACGGCCTTGTGCGACGCCGTCTCGGTGAACGCCTGCGAGAACATGCTCTGCAGCGCATGACGCTGGCTCACGCCGATCGCGGCCACGGCGGCCAGGATCACGCCGGCGACGAGCAGCATGCTGTTGGGGTTCGCGCGGCCGGCGAGCTTGCCGGGCACATGGCGCTCGATGCGCGCGACGCTGGGTGTTGCGATAACGGGCTCGGGAGTGCTGGGGGATGCCGCGGGCGCTGACGTGGGCGCTGACGTGGGCGCGCCGGCCGCGGATGCTGGCGTGCTGGCCGCGCGCGTGGGCCTGCTGGCCACGGGCGCGCTGGGCGCTGGCGTGGGCGTGCTGGCCGCGGGTGCATGGCCGCGCTTGTGCTTGTGCTTCTGCTTGCCGTGCTTGCCCTGTTGACCGGAGTCGGCAGACTTGTTCGTGCCGGATGCGCTGGCGGGCGCGGGCTGCGACGAAGGAGTGTGTTGTGCGCTCGCGTGCGGGGCCTGCGCTGCAGGCGTGCTCGCCGCGGGCATGCTCGCGGGC
>JBEBGT010000133.1:0-7955 GCA_040081365.1 Candidatus Eiseniibacteriota bacterium
TGCGCGCACGGCGGTACTCGCCGAGCCCGGACCACGCGGCCAGCACCTGGTCGCGGTCGGCCGCGGCGAGCGCGCGCACGTCCGGGAACCGGGCCACGAAGCGCTCGTAGTAGGGCGTGGCCGTGGCCACCTGGGTCTGCTGCAGCATGATCTCGGACACCCACACGCGGTACGGATCGCGCGTGGCGCGCCACGGCATCGCGCGTTGATGGCGGGCGAACCACGCCACCAGCGCGCGACGCAATCCCGCCGCGTCACGCACACCCGACTCTTCACGTACTCTCGGTGACCCTGCCATGAGCGAACCCACCCTGATCCGCCAGCACTTCCTGGAGATGATGCAGCGCCCCGACGCCGAGATCGACCTGGCGCGCGGTGCGCTGCTCGTGGCTGCCGAGTCGGACACCACGCTCGACGTGGATGCCGAGATGGCGCGGCTCGAGGACTGGGCGAAGCAGCTCGCCAGCCGTATCGAGCCGGGCTGGAACAGCCTGCAGCGTCTGGCCCGGCTGCGCACCTTCATGTACGAGGAACTGGGATTCAAGGGTGATGTGCGCGGCTACTACAGTCCGGACAACTCGCTGCTGCACTCGGTCATGTCGCGCCGGCTCGGCATCCCGCTCACGCTCAGCATCGTGTTCATGGAGATCGGGTGGCGGATCGGCGTGCCATTCGAGGGCGTGGGCTTCCCCGGCCACTTCCTGGTGCGGCTCGCGGGCGAGCCCGCGGACCTGCTGCTGGACCCCTACGACCGCGGTGCCTCGGTGCACGAGGACGACTGCAAGCGCATGATCGAGCTCACCACCGGTGGCACGGTGCCGTTCGAACCCGGCATGGTGAAGTCGCTCAGCAAGCGCGACATGATCGCGCGGCTGCTGTTCAACCTGAAGGTCGCGTGCATCAAGGCCGGCGACGACTTCGGCGCGCTGTCGGCGGTGGAGCGACTGCTGCTGCTGCATCCGAACGACGCGCCGGAACTGCGCGACCGCGGCCTGCTGCTGTACCGGCTCGACCGCTACCGCGACGCGCGCACGTCGCTCGAGAGCTACCTGCGCGCGCGGACCGACGCCATGGACCGTGAGGTCATCGAGCAGCATCTGGCGGCACTCGACATGATGCTCGCCGCGCCGCCACGGCCAAGCGCGGAGCCCTGATCAGGCTTTCGCCTTGAGCTCGGCCGCATCCTTCATATTGGGCGTCTTCATCTGCGAGCCCGTCCATGCGCACTGCATGACCACGCCACAGCGCGGGCATTCCCACTGCGCCGCGCCGCCCTCTTCGGCGGTGGGCATCCAGCGGTCCATCTTCGAGTTGCAACCCGGCGTGTAGCACAGGTAGACGCACAACGGCATGGCGTGCCTCGCAAGATCGGGGTCCCGGGGCGCTCGATCCCAAGCGCCCGCGCGCCGAGGCTCCGGCGCGCGAGCGACTATAGCGCAGGCGTGGCGGCCGTGCAGCGCGGCGGCAAGGCCGCGTCAGTGCAGCGTGAACTTCACCGGCACGAGCGTCCAGACCGTGGCCGGCTTGCCGTCCACCGTGCCGGGCGCGAAGCGCGCGTCCCGCAGGGACTGCAACGCCGCATGCCGCAGTCGTGGCTCGCCGCGCTCCATCCGCAGTTTGCCCGTGCGTCCATCCGCCAGCACCTCGACGCGCACGAGCACGGTGCCCTGCACGCCGTCGCGCAGCGCGGCCTCGGGGTAGACCACCGGCGGACCCGACAAGAATCGCGGCAACACCAGCGTGCCGACCGGCGCCCCATCGCGCTCGAGTCCCACGGCTCCCGAGTCGGGGTCCGGTGTATCGAGGCCATCGAACTGGAACTTCACGCCCGGTCCGGCGTGGCTGCCGCGGAAGCGCAGCTTGCCGCTCGGACCTGGCATCGCCCCCTCGGGCGCCGGCAGCGGCGCCACCGTGAGCATGCCCGGCTTGGGCACGTTCAGCGTGCGCGGGCCCTGCACAGGATCACGCGAGTGATCCCCGGGGATCGGGTAGGGCGCGATGGTGGTGCTGCCCAGATCCTCGACCGGGATGCGGCTCAGGTCCTCGCGAGTGATCGCCTGTCGGCGGGACGGCACGGTGTCGACCACGATCGCATGCGGCATGGCGAGCCCCGGCGGGCCGATCTGGATGCGGCCCGATGCCGGCTTGGGGGCTGCGGCGCCACGCGCCTGAGCCGAAGTGGCCGACCACGAAAGCCCGACGCACGCGCCCACGAGCACGGCGCAGGGCAACCAGCGGCAGGAGTACCGAGCGGTGTTCATCTCGAGCCCTCCGGACGCGCGACGAACGTGAGGGGCAGCTGCACCCACATGTCGACGGGCTCGCCGTTCCAGGTCCCCGGCGCGAACTGCAGCTGGAACGCCATGAAGCTCGCCGCGTCGCGGGCTTCGGGGCCAGAGCGGGGCCTCTGCGAGCGTCCCAGGTCCATGCTCGCGGGATCCGTGGCGGGCCCGATCAGTTCCTGCACATGGCCACCCGGGTTCACGTGGCACAGCATCCACTGCGTGCCTTCGAGGCCAGAGCCCTGGAGTCCCGACGGACAGCTCATGCTCGGGCCGTTGAGCACGCGCGGTAGCACGGCCACGGCGCGCGGCCGGCCCTCGAGCTCCACGACGATCGCCTGCGTGTCACCGGGTGCACTCGGGACCAGCGCCACGGGGTTCACGCCGGGCTCGGCGTGAGGCGGCAGCGGCGCCACCCACAACTCGTGGGTCAGCGGCCGGTTGAGCTCCCGGCGCTCCTGTTCACGCTTCGACTCGCCTGTACGGCGATGCGGGAAGGGCGCGATGCTGTGGCCACGCCAAGCCCCGAGGTGTTCGGCCGGCGGACACCACGCCATGCCGTAACGGATCGGGCCGATGCGCATGGAATCCGGCGTCACGGGCGTGGGCACGGGTCGCGCCGCTCGCGGGACATAGCGCTTGGACGCGGGCGCGGAACCGCTCGCCTGAACGGGCGCGACCACCACGGCCAGCAGGCTCGCAGCCAGGATGCAGGTGCGGCTCGAACGGAGGACAGACGGCACCCACGGTGACAGTCGCATGCGAAGCGATCTCCTCACGGGACGGGGAGCCCGGTGCTGACCCGAGTATGCGCCCGCGCGCGGGATGTGGACAAGGTTGCTATTCCCGATCCGTGGCCCCGCCCCCGACTGCCTCGCACCCGTGTCCCCGCGATGGATGCGCGACCCGATGCCCCGGACCCGCATGGACGCCGGAGCACCGTGGGCCTAGAGTCGGCGCTTCGCAGGCGAGACGGGCCGCTCTTCTGGAGTGCGCTTGCAGACGCCCCTGGCGCGCCCACGGCTGCATGGACCCTGAGCTCCACCGCCCCTGAGACCCGTATGACTGCCCGCGCTCCACTCGTCGACACGCACGGCCGCACGGTCCGTGACCTGCGCATCTCGGTCACCGACCGCTGCAACCTGCGCTGCGTGTACTGCATGCCGGCCGAGGGCATGCCGTGGCTGCCCAAGTCCGACCTGCTCACCTACGAGGAGCTGGCCCGGTTCGCGCGTGTGTGCGTGGAGTGCGGCGTGCACTCGGTGCGGCTCACGGGCGGCGAACCCACGGTGCGCGCCGATCTGGCCACGTTGGTGCGCATGCTGAACGACATCACCCCGGGGCTCGACCTGGCGCTCACCACCAACGCGCTCAAGCTGCCCGAGATGTGCGAGCCGTTGCGCGCGGCGGGCCTTCGGCGCGTGAACGTCTCACTCGACACGCTGCGTGCGGACCGCTTCCTGGAACTGTCGCGGCGCGACCGGCTGGCCGACACGTTGCGCGGCATCGAGGCCGCGCGCGACGCGGGCTTCGCCCCCCTCAAGATCAACGCCGTGCTCATGCGCGGCAGGAACGACGACGAGATCGTGCCGCTGGCCCGGTGGGCGCGTGAACAGGGCTATGAGCTGCGCTTCATCGAGTGGATGCCGCTCGACTTCCAGCGCGGCTGGGATCGCGCGCAACTGGTGAGCGCCGACGAGATCCTGGCGCAGCTCGGCACGGAGTTCGCGCTCGAGCCCGAAGCGGGCGACGACCCCAGCGCACCGGCGCGCACGTTCCGCTACACCGACGGCAAGGGCCGCGTGGGTGTGATCGCGTCGGTCACCAAGCCATTCTGCGGCACCTGCGACCGGATCCGGCTCACCGCGGACGGCCAGGTGCGCACATGCCTGTTCGCGAACCGTGAGTACGACTTCCGGAAGCTCCTGCGCGAGGGCGGCAGCGACGACGACATCGAGGCTCTGCTGCGTGCGGCGGTACTGCGCAAACTGCCGGGGCACCTCATCTCGCAGCCCGGCTTCGTGCAGCCGGCGCGCGGCATGAGCGCGATCGGCGGCTGAGTCGTCACGGTGCGGCGGAACGCTGCGCACCGGATGCTGCCGGCTCAGT
Source organism: Candidatus Eiseniibacteriota bacterium (assembly GCA_040081365.1). Classification (GTDB taxonomy): domain Bacteria; phylum Eisenbacteria; class RBG-16-71-46; order RBG-16-71-46; family RBG-16-71-46; genus JAIOPA01. Next base: position 4,392 of record JBEBGT010000133.1, read on the forward strand.
CCCCGCCGTAGACCTTCTCGAGCAACCGCGCCAGCGTCTCGGCCTCTTCGGCCGACATGCGGTGGGCGAGCAGCGAGTTGATGTGCTGCACGCGCGGATGCAGTTCGTCGAGCATGGCCTTGCCCTTCGGCGTGATGCGGGCCAGCGACTGGCGATGATCCTGCTCGCCCTTCTCGCGTTCGACCAGCCCCAGCTTCACCAATCGGTCGAGCATGCGCGTCAGGTCCGGGGCGCGCCGCACCATGCGGCGCGCGATCTCGCCGCGCGGATGGGCGTTGGGATAGATGCCGTTCAGGATGCGCAGCACGTTGTACTGCGGCTGCGTGATCCCCGTGCCCTCGAACGCGGCATCGAGCATGGCCTCCACCGAGGCGTTCGCGAGCATGACCGCCAACAAGGCCTCATGGTGCGGGCCTTCGAAGCGGGTCTGGAGCAGCCGGCGGCCGAGGAGTTCGCTCATGCGCATGATGATGCGACAACGCGTCGCAGCACGCAACGGGAAGGACCTTCCGGTCCTGTTCCGAGAGCCCACTGGAGCCGGTTCGGACAAGCCGCCCGAATCTAACGGCGCGCGAGCCCCGAACGAATGCGGCCCAACTGCTTGCGGTGCCGCTCCTCGTGCCACGCCGCCCACGCCAGGAAGTCGCGCACGGCGAACGCGCCGAAGAACGGGTGCCGTAAGTAGATGCGACTCAAGTCTCGGTGCCGCGTCTCCTCGAGCAGTGCCTCCGATTCGGCGCGCACCGCGGCGAGTCGCTCCATGAGCTGCGCGCGGCTCATGCCCGCCATGGCGGCGTCGTCCAGTGGGTCGGCGCCTTTCACCGTACGTACTCGCACGTAGTCGACGACCCCGACACGCATGGGCAGCTTGAGCAGTGCGTCGAACCAAACGGGCCGGATATCGCTGCCTTGCGCGATGACCTTGCGCGCGCCTTGCTGGATACGGCCCTCGACCCGCGCCAGGTGCTCGACCACGTGCGCCGCACCCCAGCCGCCGTGTGCGGGCGGCTCGAAGAAGCGTGCGTCCTCGAACGTGGCGAGCTCGGTCAGCAAGCGCGCTCGCACCGTGGCGAGCGCCGCGATGGCCTCATCGGCGGTTCGGGTCGCCATGTTCCGCTATGCGATCCGCGCCGCGGCGGCGCGCACGTCGGGCCGCTCACCCAGGAACATGACCTCTTCCTCCAGCTCGACCGCGAACCGGGATCGCACGCGCGCCTTGAGCACCTCGGCCAGCGTCAGCACGTCGGCGGCAGTGGCCTGGCCGGCGTTGACGAGGATGTTGGCGTGCTTGGCGAACACCATCGCCCCCCCCACGCGCAGTCCGCGGCACTCACAGGCATCGAGCAGCGCGCCGGCGGGTATGCGCTGCGTGCCGGGCGACAGCGGCAGCCCGGGAGCGCTGAAGCCGGGCGGCAGGTTCTTGAAGTACGAACCGGCCGTGGGCTCGATCCGCCATTGCGGGTGCTTCACGCGACGGATCTCGAGTTTCTCGGCGATCTCGGACGCGATGGCGGCCTCGTCGCCACGGTCGAGCCGCAGCACGCACGACAACAGCGCGCGGGGTTCGCGCTTCAGCCGCGAGTCGCGATAGCCGAACTCGAACCACGCCGCCGGCAGCGTCTCCACGGCGCTGCCGTCGAGTGCGCACACGGTGCATTCGACCACGCGGGAGCCGATGTCCTGCCCGTAGCAACCGGCATTGCCGTAGATCGCGCCGCCCACCGAGCCGGGGATGCCCGCGGCATAGGCGAAGCCGGCCAGCTTCTGTTCACGCGTGCGTTGGACGAACGTGAGGTAGTCCGCGCCACAGCCCACACGCGCGTGGCTGCCGTCGAACGCGATGTCGGCGATGGCGTTCTTCACCACCAGCCCGCGGAAACCCTCGTCGGACACCAGCAGGTTGCTGCCGCCCCCCAGCAGGAAGCAGGGCAGCTCGAGCTCGTGCGCGGTGCGAAGCGCCGCCACCAGCTGGTCCGGCGTGCGCGCGGCCAAGAACCAATCGGCGGGCCCGCCGATGCGGAACGTGGTGTGGTGCTTGAGCGGCTCCTGCTCGCGCAGGCCGTCGCCGAGCTCGGCGCGTAGGCGGTCGGTGACGCGTGGCGTGCGGAATCCCATGACACGCAGGTTGCCCGCCGCATCGCCATGGGTCAACTGCGCCGACATGCGCGCGCGGATCGCGGCACGGTATGCTGTGCAACACGCGGCCCGTGGCGCCGCGACCACCCTTCGCGAATGGAGTGCCTCATGACCATCGAGATCCGCTACTGCGTGCAGTGAAACTACCTGCCCCGGGCCTCCAGGTTGGCGGCCGAGATCAAGAAGCATCGTGGTGTCGATTGCACGCTCACGCGCGGCAGCGGCGGTGAGTTCGAGATCACGCTCGATGGCGGGCTGATCTTCTCCAAGAAGCAGGCGGGCCGGTTCCCGGACTTCGACGAGGTGCTCGCGCTGATCCCCGCATGAGCGGCGACGGGTCGGCGCGACGGGCGGCGTGGTCCGCGGCCCGTCAGCCGGCCGCCTTCTCGAGCCGCAACGCGAACCGGCGTCCGCCCAGCGCCTCGAACACGATCGCGTCGCCGGGCTCGAGGCCGCGCTCCTGGCACCATTTCATCATGCCGGGCTGCTTGGGCGAGCGCGGGCGCAGCAGCCAAGATCCGAACTGGATGTCGGACTCGAACGCCCAGCCCAGATCGGTCTCGATCGTGAGGGTCCGCACTTCATAGGGACGCGGCCCGTCCTTGGGCCCGCGCGGGCCCACGGCGTCGGCCGGGAAGAACTCGAGGATGTCCCACAGCGGCACATTGCGCTGCGTGAACGTCCACACGTCCTCCTGCGTGCGCACCGGGATGCGCGCGGTCGCGCCGCCGCTCAGAGGCGGCCCCGGCGTGCCGAGCGCGCCATCCACCATGCCGCCAACTGCAACGCGCCGGCCATGGGGAACAACGCGAACACCCCTCCGAGCCGCGTGCCGTCGCCGGCCAGCAGGTGCACGGCCCAGAATCCGGCGAACGCGGCCAGCGTGAGCAGCGCGCCCGGCAGCGTGCGGAACCAGCACAACGCGAGCCCCGCGATCATCGCCACGAACAACACGAACTTCGCGAGCTCGGCACGGTCACTGGCGCTCAGCGTGCTGAACGCGGGCAGCCCCTGCGCGATCCCCACGAAGATGGCCGCGCCCACGGCCAATGCACTCAACGTGTTCGCCATGCCGCGCAGCCGGTGGTGCTGCACCGGCGGCGGCACCGTTCGTTCGCTCCCATGCACGTTCATCGCAGCCTCCCGAGTGGCCCGGCGACCTGCCCACCACGCGCGGCCAGCAGGACGCGCCGCGGCACCCATCAGCATACTGCTGCGATCGGCACGCGTGGGGTGGGAATACGGGCGCCCTTGGTAGTAGTGCGCTGAAGCCGTGCGGGCCGCGTGCCGGCGCTCGCCGGCACGCGATCGGCTATCGCCTCACGGTCGCGGCGGTGCTGCGTCCGAGACGCCGCCCAGCTCGCGGTGGAAGAACTCCAGCGCGCGGCCGTACACCTGCCGCACCTGCTCGGGCGCGGACACCACGTG
>JBEBGT010000134.1:0-7953 GCA_040081365.1 Candidatus Eiseniibacteriota bacterium
GGCTCGCGGCCACGCGCGTGGCGCGCTACCTGGTGCCCGAGCTGGGTGCGATCGTGCTCGCGCGACTGAGTGGCGACGACCTGCGGCGTTACCGGTTGGCACTCGAGCGCCAGGGCTTGAAGCCGCTCACCGTGACGCACGTGTTGTCGGACCTGCGCGCGCTGTTGCTGTGGGCCGTGGGCGAGCGGCTGATCACCCACTCCCCTTTTCCGCGTCGACTCCTGCCGCGCGTGAGCGAGTCGCCGCCGCGCGGGTTCAGCACCGACGAGCTGCGCGTGCTGGTGCGCCTGCCCGGGCGACGCGGCTTCACGCTGCGATTGCTGCTCGCGACCGGCCTGCGCTGGGCCGAGGCGTGCCGGGCACGTGCCGAAGACGTGCGCGACGGCGTGCTGGTGGTGGCGCACGGCAAGTCGGGCCGCGTGCGCCGCGTGCCGTTGCCGGCATCGCTGCTGCGCGAGCTGCGCGGTCGCTCCGGGCGGCTGGTGCCCTACGCCGAGGGCAGCCCGGGCTCGTTCGCGCGGGGCGTGCGGCGCGCGAGCGGTATCGCAGGCTTTCATGCGCACCGCTGCCGGCACACGTTCGCCATGCGCTGGCTGGAAGCCGGTGGCAGCCTGGCCGTGCTGCAGCAACTGCTCGGCCACCGCGAACTCACGACCACGATGCGCTACGCGCGCGTGACCGACGACGTGGTGCGGCGCGAGAGCGCGCGCGTGGAGCGCAGGTTGGCGCGCGGCGGCTGAGCGGGCTGGTCCCGGGTGTGGAGCTCCGATGCTGCCGGTGTGGTTTGCGGTAGTGTTCCGCCTTACCCGTGGTGCGTCCGCGCAGTCGGGGGAGGCGCACATACAACACCGGAATCGACAGGAGGCCGCCGATGAGCCGCAAGTTCCTCTACGTGTGTGCTGGAGTGCTCGTACTCGCGCTGGCTGGCAACTGGCGGGCCCGTGAGGCCGCGGGGCAGGTGATGCCCGAGATCGAGGCGACCTGCTACGACAATGGCGCCTTCTACGCCGTATTCGGTGGCGCGTGGCACCAGGTCGACCCCCACACCGGCAGCTCGTTCTTGTCCTACCCGCTTCCCGTGCAGGCCCCCGTCGCGGGCACCGGGAACCACCTGGTGCTGTACCGGAACGGGGACCTCTACGTGCACGAGGGCTTCCCCGGTGCGTGGGTGTTGAAGGGCAACGTGTTCGGCGGCGCGCCGACGCCTGCCCTGCGCCAGTCGTGGGGACAGGTGAAGGCGCGGTACCAGGGAGCCCCGGCCACGTCCGCGACGCCCCGGAGCGAGGAGCGCTAGCGGGTGCGGCAGGTTCGGCGTGCGTGCGTGGATCGTGGCTCACACCGCCCGCACGGGACGAAGTCGCTATCCCTCGACGACGACGGCCCCGGGCGATCGGCCTGCAGCGGCCTCGACGGGATCGGCGGGGCCAGCGTTCAGGACTTCGAGCGATCGCGCCAGGCGAGCGTCATGAGAGGCGCGGCCAACGCGAACTGCACGAGCGTGAAGGCGGACTCCACCCCTATGTATTCGGGCACGGACGTCATGGGATGCTTGGCGGCGACCGCCAGTGTCGTGAACGACCATGACAGTGCCGCGAATGTGCCACCCGAGATGAGCGCGCGACGCGTCCAACTGCTCCGGCTCGTGCCGAACACTTTGGGATGGATCCACGCGAAGATCACCCCCTGCACGATCATGGAACTGAAGCCCAGGGGAATGATGACCTCGGGGCGGTAGATCTCGAGCCGTCGGTAGACCTCGTGGAAAGCCACCAGGTGCCACACGAAGCCCGTGATGAACGTGGGCACGAGGTAGGCGAGCACTGCGAGCAGGAACGACTTCTTCATGACCCCTCCTCTGTGAAGTGGCTTGCACTGTGCAAGTAGATTATGCGCATCCGGTTGCTCTTTGCAAGCGAGATGCTACGATGAAGGCATGCGAAGAAGCTCTGCGCCCGGACGCCGGTCCGGCTGTCCGATCGGGATCGCCCTCGATGTCCTCGGGGACCCTTGGACCCTGCTCGTCGTGCGCGACCTCATGTTCAAAGGCCGCACGACGTTCCTGGAGTTCGCAGACGCCGGTGAGGGGATCGCGACGAACATCCTGAGCGATCGGCTGGCGCGGCTCGAGGCGCATGGCATCGTCACCAAGGACCGGGACGCGATTGACGCGAGACGGTTCATCTACCGCCTGACCGCGAAAGGCATCGACCTGGCCCCCGTCTTGGTCGACCTCGTGGTGTGGTCGGCCCAGTACGCCCGCACCGACGCGCCCCCCGACGTGGTCCGGGCCATGCGGGTCGACCGCGAGGGTTTCCTGGAGGGAGTGCGCCGGACCTGGCGCGATTCGCAGCCGAAGCCTCGCCCGAAGCCGAAGGCCGCACGAGCTTCGCGAGGCCGCTAGCGGGCCGCCCCCTGCCGCACCGCACCGCTTGCCGCGGCCTCCGGGCTCCACTACATTTCGCCATGTGACGAAATGAACCGTGGAGCCCGAACCATGCGCGATTTCGAACTGGCCATGAAGGCCGTCGGCGACCCGACGCGGACCCGGATCCTCAAGCTGCTCGAAGGCGGCGGGCTCTGCGTGTGCCAGGTGCAGGCCGTGTTGGGCCTTGCCCCTTCCACGATCTCCAAGCACCTGTCGATCCTGAAGCTCGCGGGTCTCGTGGATGATCATCGGGACGGCAAGTGGATCCAGTACGGACTCGCGGACGAGTCGCGGAATCCGCACGCGCGGCCGGTGCTCGAGCTGTTGCACCGCACGCTCGGCCGCGACCCGGCGGTGATGGCCGACCGCAAGCGCCTCCGTGAGATCAAGACGATCCCGATGACCGAGCTGTGCTCCCTCCCCGCCTCGAAGGTGCCCATGCCGGCGCACAAGCCGCGCCCGCGCCGGACGCGAAAGGACCGCACCGATGCCTGAGCGCACCCTGAACCTGCTGTTCGTCTGCATCGAGAACTCGAATCGCTCGCAGATGGCCGAGGGCTTCGCGCGCGCCCTGGGGCATGGACGGGTCTCGGCGCACAGCGCTGGCTCGCGCCCCTCGGGGCAGATCAACCCGCGCGCGATCGAGTTCATGAACGAGAAGGGCATCGATCTCACGGTGCAGTCGTCGAAGGGCCTGGGCGAGCTGCCCCCGGTGGAATGGGATTACATCGTGACCATGGGCTGCGGCGACGCCTGCCCGAGCCTGCCTGCGGCCCATCGCCTGGACTGGGAGCTGCCGGACCCCAAGCACCTCCCCGATGACGGCTTCCGCGCCGTGCGCGACCGGATCGAGGGACTGATCGCGGGACTCTTGGCAGAGGCCGGTGCACGGGTCGCTCACGATGCGGAGTCACGGCCATGAGCACCTACGCTCCGACCGGCGTGATGGGCCGGCTCTCGTTCCTGGACCGCTACCTGACGCTGTGGATCTTCCTCGCCATGGCCGTGGGCGTGAGCGGTGGCTACTTCTTCCCGCAGGTGGTGCCGTTCATCAATCGCTTCAACGTCGGCACGACGTCGATCCCGATCGCCATCGGGCTCGTCCTGATGATGTACCCGCCGCTCGCGAAGGTGCGCTACGAGGAGATGGGGCGCGTCTTCCGCAACGGCAAGGTGCTCGCGCTGTCGCTGGTGCAGAACTGGGTGATCGGCCCGGTCCTGATGTTCGCGCTGGCGGTTGTCTTCCTGCACGACAAGCCGGAGTACATGGTCGGGCTCATCCTGATCGGCCTCGCGCGCTGCATCGCCATGGTCATCGTGTGGAACGACCTCGCCAAGGGCGATCCCGAGTACTGCGCCGGGCTGGTGGCGTTCAACTCGGTGTTCCAGGTGCTGCTCTTCCCGGTCTACGCGTACGTGTTCATCACGCTCGCGCCCGGTTGGTTCGGGCTCGAGGGCGTCGCGGTCCGCATCACGATGGGCGAGATCGCGAAGAGCGTGTTCATCTATCTGGGCATCCCGTTCCTGGCCGGGCTCCTCTCCCGCTTCTCGCTCATCGCCCGGAAGGGCCGGGAGTGGTACGAGAAGCGCTTCATCCCGAGGATCAGCCCCATCACGCTGATCGCGCTGCTGTTCACGATCGTGGTCATGTTCTCGCTCAAGGGCGAGACGATCGTGCAGCTGCCGATGGACGTGGTCCGCATCGCGATCCCGCTGCTCGTGTACTTCGTGGTGATGTTCGTGGTGTCGTTCTTCCTGAGCCGCGCCGTGGGGGCCGACTACCCGCAGTCGGCCACGCTGTCGTTCACGGCGGCCTCGAACAACTTCGAACTGGCGATCGCGGTGGCCGTGGCGACGTTCGGGATCGGGCATGGGGCGGCGTTCGCGGCGGTGATCGGTCCGCTCGTGGAGGTACCCGCGTTGATCGCGCTCGTGAACGTGGCGCTGTGGTTCCAGAAGCGCTACTTCGCGGACGGGATCGCGGCAAAGCGAGCGAGCCGGTAGGCCCCAGCGAGGTAGGACCGCGGGCCCCTGCAGGCCGCGGGCTCCGGGGACATCAGGATCGGCGGCGGTGTCGCGATCGCGTCGCAGTACATCCAGGCCGGCATGGTCGACGAGATCCGCCTGGCCATCTCACCCGTCGTGCTGGGGCGATGCGAAGCGCTCTTCCAGGGGCTCGACCTGCACGTACTGGGTTACCGCACCACCGAGCACGTCGCGACCGAGCGCGCCACCGATTTGGTGCTGATGAGGTGACGCTCCGGAAATGCCTGATGCCCGGACTCCCGTGCGGGTATACTCTGTGGTCGTGCGTGAAGCTGGCATCGCCGACGATTGGCTGCGCTGATGATGGTGAGCGCCGCGCGCCAGAACGATCATGCGGCACATGGAGAAAGGCTGTTGGCTCGATGGTTTCGGTTTACGAGTTCAAGCCGCGATTCCAGAGCATGCTCAGGCCACTCGTCGTTGCCTGCGTGAGCCACGGCATCACGCCCAATCATCTGACCCTGGCCGGAATCGTCGGGTCCGTCGTGGTGGGCATGGTGTTGCTTCTCACAGAGCGGCATATGGCCGCCTTGCTCCTCCTGCCGGCGTGGCTTCTGGTGCGAATGGCGCTGAACGCGATGGACGGCATGGCGGCGCGTGAACACCAGCTACAGAGCGCCCTCGGCGCGATCCTGAACGAACTGGGCGACGTGCTCGCCGACCTGGCACTCTACCTGCCGCTCGCCGTCCTGGCGTCGGGCTTGGTGTGGCCGCTCATGGTGTTCTGCCTGGGCGCCGTCGTGACCGAGTTTGCAGGAGTGCTGGGGCAGGCCCTTGGTGCCCGGCGCCGCTACGATGGGCCCATGGGCAAGAGTGACCGCGCGTTGCTGTTGGGCGTGATGGGGCTTGCGACCTTTTTCGCGCCCCCGCTGCTCGAGTGGTGGCCCATCGCGCTATGGGCGGCTTCGCTGCTCACGGTGGTGACGACCGCGAATCGCTTGCGCGGCGCCCTGCGCGAGATCCGAGGAGCCGCACGCCCGTGACCGCCCTGCTCGACTCGTGGGAAGCGCTCCCGCCCGTGCTGCGGATGGGCGTGGTCATCCTGGCACTGCTGATCACGGCCTCGTCTGTGGTGGCCTTCCTGAAGCGGGGTGGCCGGAAGGGGTTCGACGAACTCGACGCCCGCACGCGATCGTGGTGGGTCATGGCCGGCGTGTTCTTCGCAGCCATCGCCGTGGACGAGCGCATCTCGCTCGTCTTCTTCGCGCTGCTCAGTTTCTGGGCACTCAAGGAATATGTCACCCTCCTGAAGACTCGCCGTGCCGATCATCGCGCGTTGCTGTGGAGCTTTCTCGCGGTGCCGTTGCAGTACGCGTGGGCGGCCATCCACTGGTACGGGATGTTCATCATCTTCATCCCCGTCTACATGTTCCTGCTCCTCCCGCTGCAGCTCATGTTGATGGGTACGACCCGTGGCTTCGTCGCATCGGCCGCCATGATCCAGTGGGGGCTCATGGCCTTCGTCTTCGGCCTGAGCCATCTGGGGTACCTGTTGACGATGCCCACGGTGGCCGGTTCCGTGGCCAACGGCCGGAGCCTCTTGTTGTTCGTGGTCTTCGTCACCGAGATGAGCGACGTGCTCCAGTATGTCTGGGGCAAGCTCGCCGGGCGGCACCCGATCCTGCCCGAGGTGAGCCCGAACAAGACCTGGGAGGGATTCCTCGGTGGCGTCGCCACGACCGCGGTGCTGAGCCTGGGGGTGCGCTTCCTCACCCCCTTCTCCGTGACCGAGACCATGGCCCTCAGCGTACTCGTGACCGTGCTCGGCTTCTGCGGTGGCGGCGTGATGTCGGCCGTCAAGCGGGACTTCCAGGTGAAGGACTTTGGCGAACTGATTCCGGGCCACGGCGGCATGTTGGACCGTGTGGACTCGCTGTGTTACGCCGCACCCGTCTTCTTCCACTATGTCCGCTTCTTCCACTACCGCTAGAGCGCGATACCTCGTCCAGGTGGCCTTCACGCTGCTCGTACTGCGTCCGCTGCTGACGCTGTTCATCGGGCTTCGTGTCTACGGGCGCGAGAACCTGCCGGCCAAGGATCCGTTCATCCTGGTGGCGAATCACTCGAGCCATCTGGACACGGCCGCGCTGCTGGGGCTGTTCCGCGTGTCGCGCCTGCGGTGGATCCGTCCATGCGCCGCGGCCGACTACTTCGAGCGCACGCGATGGCGAGCGGTGCTGTCGCGCACGTTCTTCAATGTGCTGCCCGTGCGCCGCACCGGGTTCCACGCACAGGACAATCCCGTCCAGCAGATGCGCGCGGCACTCGAGCGGGGCGAATCGCTTGTGCTCTTTCCAGAGGGCTCCCGCGGGCCGGGGCCCGGCATGGCACCGTTCAAGAGTGGCGTGGCGCATCTGGCCGAACAACTCCCCCACGTGCCGATCGTGCCCGCCTATCTGACCAACATGGGGCGTGCGCTTCCCAAGGGCGAGTTCATCCCGGTGCCGTTCTTCTGCGAAGTGCGCATCGGCCCGCCCGTGCGCTTGAGCGGCAGCCGGGCGGAGAATCTGGAGAGCATTCGCGCCGCCCTGGAGTCCCTGCGGGACCACGACTGACGGCATTGCGGCCGCACGAGTCCGTCCCAAGCCCGCCCATGGCCGGACCATGACGTGGGCGATGGCGGCTAGTGGTGGTGGCCCCGACTGGAGTCGAACCAGTGGCACGCGGTTTAGGAAACCGCTGCTCTATCCGTCTGAGCTACGGGGCCACGGGTCGGGGACTGTAGTGCATCGCATCACGTTACGCGAATCGGCTCTGGCACTTTGTGAGCGGCTCGCGCGTGTAGTGGCTACGGTCTTGGCTACGTAGTCGGCCACTCCGGTCACCACATCTGCCCGAACCAGATGAGCTCCAACTGTAGGATTCGGATCAGCCGCCGAGCCCTTTCGTTGTCATCACCTCCCGGCCTTCCAACGAGCTCGAACAACTTGCGATGCTCGCGCTCAAGCTCGGCAAGGCTCTTGGGCAGAGGCTTCGACCGGTCCACCTTGCAGCCTGCTATGCAGCTTTCGATCGTCCACTTGACCTTCATGATCGAGTCCATGTTGGCGGAGATCATCGTGGTCGCCCACGTCCACTCGCCCCACCTGGCTCGTTCAGACTTCAGCTTCGCCAGCCGCCTGAAAGCGAAGTCCACGTCGACGATGATGGAGACCACAACGGCCAGTGCCTCGCGGTCGGCAGGATCGAAGACTTTCGGTTCCTCGTCATCCGAGGCAAGAAAGAGTTCGGTGAGCTGCTTCTTCTTGCGGGACAGCACTTGTAGCTCGTCCCGGCGGGTTGCTGAGACCTCGCGACTCCACGCTGGTACGCGAACTCGCTTCTTCGCAGTCACTGTGCCCCGCCTTTCATGAGCCTGCTTGCCTCCCGCATCACCGCCTCATCCGACAGCTTCGCGTACCTCTGCGTCGTCGTGATGCTCGCGTGCCCGAGAACCTGTTGCAGCGCGGCAAGCGAGCCGCCCCGCTCCAGCCACCGACACG
>JBEBGT010000135.1:0-7910 GCA_040081365.1 Candidatus Eiseniibacteriota bacterium
GTGCGCGCCACGCTCGACGAGCGCTTCGCGGAGTTCGCCGTGGTCACGATGGGGGCGAACGGCAAGCCCGCCTGGACGTGCGTGCACGGCAAGCAGGGTGCCGCCCAGTTCATGAAAAAGCCGGTCGTGCAGCCCACCTCGGCCCCGGCCCCCGGCACCGTGTGGGAGGAGAAGTGACCATGCGCACGTTCCTCCGCACGTTCTCGGCCGCAGCCCTGCTCGCGGCACTGGCGGTACCGGCGTACCCGGCCGCGGTCATCAACATCATCAACATGGACGGCCCGGGCGAGGGCTTCAATGACGCCACGCCGGCGCTCCCGGTGGGTGGCAATACCGGCACCACGATCGGCCAGCAGCGGCTCAACTGCTTCACGCAGGCCGCGAACATCTGGGGCAGCCTGCTCACCTCGGCCGTGCCGATCGACATCCAGGCGGCGTTCAATCCGCTCACCTGCACCGCCACGTCGGCCGTGCTGGGTTCGGCCGGTCCGCGCTTCGTCGAGATCAACGACCCGGCATTCGAGTTCCAGGGCTTCTGGTATCACGAAGCGCTCGCGAACAAGCAGGCCGGGATCGACCTGGTGCCGCCGTTCGGCACCGACAATGGCAGCGAGATCAATGCCCAGTTCAACTCGAACCTCGGCAACGTCGGCTGCCTCACCGGCTCCGGCTGGTACTACGGGTTCGACCACAACGAAGGTGCCAACATCGACCTGCTGGCCGTGCTGCTGCACGAGTTCGGCCATGGGCTCGGCTTCAGCACCACCACGAGCGGCTCGACGGGTGCTTACCTGAACGGCCCGCCCTCGGCGCCCGCCGTGTGGGACCGGTTCCTGCTCGACGAGACGTCGTTGCTGCACTGGAACCAGAACACGGCTCCGCAGCGTGTGGCGTCGGCGATCAACACGAACAACCTGGTGTGGGATGGCGCCGAGGTCACGGCGGCGGCGGCCGGGTTCCTGGCGGCGGCTCCGGAACTCGTGGTGCCCTACGGCTCGGGCTCGGTCGCGGTCAACACCGCGGCGTTCGGCCCCGCGCTCACGTTGGGCGGTACGACCGGCCAGGCGATCGTGGTGGTGGATCCCACCGCGCCCATCAATGACGGCTGCGAGACGCCGTTCACGAACGCTGGCGCGCTGGCGGGCAAGGTGGCGGTCATCGACCGCGGCCTGTGCGGCTTCACGGTCAAGGTGAAGAACGCGCAGAACGCCGGCGCGATCGCCTGCATCCTGGTGAACAACGTGGCGGGCACGATCGCCCCGGGCGGCTCGGACCCGACCATCACCATCCCGAGCGTGGCCATCACGCAAGCGGACGGTGTGACGCTCAAGAACGCGATCGCGGCGGGCACGGTGAACGTGACCATGCGGCTCTCGCCCACGCAGCGCGCCGGCATGCAGCCCTCGGGCCGCGTGCGCATGTACGCGCCGAACCCGTTCCAGGGCGGCTCGAGCGTGTCGCACTACGACATCTCGACCACCCCGAACCTGCTCATGGAGCCGGCCATCAACCCCGACCTCACGAGCAGCGTCGACCTCACCGAGGCCCTGTTCCGCGACATCGGCTGGCTGCCGCACCTGCTCGGCGTTCCGGGCAGCGGCCCGGCGACGCGCATCGCGCTTGCCAGCAACCCGAACCCGGCTCGCGGCAACACGCGCGTGCACTTCGAGCTGGCGGCCGACGAGCGTGTCGAACTGACGCTCTACGACCTGTCTGGCCGCAGGGTGCGCTCGCTCGCCAAGGGTACGCTCGTGGCGGGCCCGCATGACGTCACGTGGGACGGCCTGGACCAGACTGGCCGCCCGGCGGCGCCCGGTGTGTACCTGGCCCGCTTGAAGGGCTCGCGCACGCACGCCACGCACCACATCGTGCTGGTGAACTGAGTTCACAGCAGTCCCATGGCCCCCGGCGAGCGGTCGCTCGCCGGGGGCCAGTTTTTTTTCGGGAGGCACCAAATTGCAATGCGATTGTCAGGAGGCCGGGAGTAGAGTGCGCCGGTGCCCTTGGGTCTGCCCCGAGGCGCAAGCAGCCTCTCGAAGGATCGACCGTCCCCGCTCCGCGTGCCCCGTGCACGTCCTCAAGGAGGGAACATGACTCTCCGTGACTCCCTGCTGGCCCTGACGCTCCTGGCGCTGTCCGCCGGGTCCGCCGCGGCTTGCTCGCAGCACTCCACCAAGACCGCCGCCGCGCTCACGCCGCCGGCGAGCCACGCCACGATCGTGGCCTGGAAGCCGCGGGCGTGGTCGCCTGCAGCGCTGCCGGCCGCGGCCGCCCAGGGCCTGCGTGTGGCCATCGACCCGGTCGACGGTGCGATGGGCATGCCCTCGGCCGACGAACTGGGTGCCAGCAGCGTCATCGAGAATGACGCCCCGATCGAAGTCCTGCGCCGCGAGAACGGCTCGGTGCGCGCCACGCTCGACGAACGCTTCGCCGAGTTCGCCGTGGTCACGCTGGGCGCCGATGGCAAGCCGGCGTGGACCTGTGTGCATGGCAAGCAGGGTGCCGCCAGGTTCATGCAGAAGCCGGTCGTCAACCGTGCGCCCGCCGCCGGCACCGTGTGGGAGGACCAGTGAGCATGCGCGCGCTCGTCCGCACACTCGCCACGGCATCGCTGCTCACCGCGCTCGCCACGTCGGCCTTCGCGGCGGTCACCATCAACATCGTGAACATGGACGGCGCGGGAGAGGGCTTCAACGACCCGACCCCCGCGGTTCCGGTGGGTGGTAACCCCGGTGTCACGGTGGGGCAGCAGCGCCTGTTCTGCTTCCAGCAGGCCGCGAACATCTGGGGTAGCACGCTCACGTCCGCGGTGCCGATCGACATCCAAGCCGCGTTCAACCCGCTCACCTGCACGGCCACGTCGGCGGTGCTGGGTTCGGCGGGTCCTCGCTTCATCGATATCAACGACCCGTCGTTCGAGTTCCAAGGCTACTGGTATCACGAGGCGCTGGCGAACAAGCAAGCCGGCATCGACCTCGTGCCGCCGTTCGGCACCGACAACGGCAGTGAGATCAACGCGCAGTTCAACTCGAACATCGGCAATGTGGGCTGTCTCACGGGCTCGGGCTGGTACTACGGCTTCGACCACAACGAGGGCACCAAGATCGACCTGCTGGCCGTGCTCTTGCACGAGTTCGGCCATGGGTTGGGCTTCAGCACGGTGACCAGCGGCACGTCGGGCAACTACTTCAATGGTCCGCCGTCGGCGCCTGCCGTGTACGACAAGTTCCTGTTCGACGAGACCACCAGCCTGCACTGGGACCAGAACACCCCGGCCCAGCGCGTGGCCTCGGCGATCAACACGAACTTCCTCACGTGGGATGGCGCCTCGGTCACCTCGTCGGCTTCCACGTTCCTGGCGCAGGCCCCCGAAGTCGCGGTGCCGTTCGTGCCGGGCACGCTGGCGATGAACAATTCGGCGTTCGGCGCGCCGTTCACGGCCGTGGGCGTGACGGGGCAGGCCGTGGTCGTGGTGGACGCCCTGGCGCCCACCGGCGACGGCTGCGACGTGCCCTTCGCGAATGCGGCCGCACTGGCGGGCAATATCGCCGTCATCGACCGCGGCGTGTGCGGCTTCACGGTGAAGGTGAAGAACGCGCAGGACGCGGGTGCAATCGGCGTGATCCTGGTGAACAACGTCGCCGGCACGGTGTCGCCGGGCGGCGCGGACCCCACGATCACGATTCCCTCGGGGGCCATCACGCTGGCGGACGGAAACGCGCTCAAGGCCGCGATCGCCGGCGGCCCGACCACGGTGACGCTGCGGCTGTCGCCCACGCAGCGCGCGGGCATGTCGCCCACGGGCCGTGTGCGCATGTACGCACCGAACCCGTTCCAGGGCGGCTCGAGCGTGTCGCACTATGACGTCTCGGCGTTCCCGAACCTGCTCATGGAGCCGGCGATCAACTCCGACCTCACGGGCAGCCTGGACCTCACCGTGGACCTGTTCCACGACATCGGCTGGTTCGGCCGCGGCGGCCCCACGGCCACGCAGCTGGCCCTGGTGGCGGCGGACCTCGTGAACGGTCACCCGCATCTGGAGTGGTTCTCGGCCGACGGAGCGAACGAGAGCATGCAGCTCTACCGCGCCGAGCTGCCGGGTGACTTCGTGAACGTGGGCGAGTTGTTCGCGAACGGCACCGGCATGGTGACGTACGACGACATGGCCGTGGTGCCGGGTCGCAGCTACGAATACCAGATCGGCATCACGACGCCGTCCGGCGAGCGCAAGCTCGGCCTGGCGCACATCGACGTGCCGTTCGGTGCGCAGCTCGCGATCAAGCGCGTGCCGGGCAACACGCTGGCGTTCAGCGTGCTGCTGGCCACGGACGAGCGCGCCTCGCTCGACCTCATGGACGCCTCGGGCCGCCGCGTCGCGCGGCAGGACCTGAGCGGGCTGGGCGCGGGCGAGCACACGGTGAGCCTCGACGGCGCGCCGCAGTCGGGCATCTACTGGGCCCGCGTGACGCAGGCCGGCCGCTCGAGCTCGACGCGGTTCGTGCTCATGAAGTAGTCGCGCTTCGTGAGCGCACGGGTAAACGAAGCGGCCCCGTTCCCGCAGTGGGAGCGGGGCCGCTTCGTGTCGTGCGGGTGGGCTACGCCGCGCGGCGCTGCAGCGTCTGCAACTCGGGCAGCAAGCGCCCGAGCTGGCCCTCGAACGGCGGCATGAGCTGGGCGGCCGCGGCCATGTCACCGTGGCGCACGGCGCGCTCCAGGCGCAGCGCGGCGTCCGAGGCGTCCTGGGCGGCCAGCGTGAGCAGCAGGCCTTTCAGTGTGTGCGCGGTGCGCAGCGCGGTCTGGGTGTCGCCGGTGGTGAGTGCGGCGCGCAGCTGGGCGACCTGGGTGACGTGGTCGCGCAGGAACGCGCCGACGATGTCCAAGAGCATCTCCTGATCGTCGTCCATGTTGCGCTTCAGCTGCTCGAAGTCGAACGCCGGCGGGGCGAGCATCACGGTGGGCGCAGGCGCGGTCAGGGCCTCGGCGGCCGGCGTGGGGAACAGGTTGGCGAGTGCTCCGAACAGGTCGGCCGAGCTGATGGGCTTGGTGAGGTAGCCGTCCATGCCGGCGGCCAGGCACTTCTCCTTGTCGCCGCTCATGGCGAGCGCGGTGAGCGCGATGATCGGCACGCGCTGCCGGCCGGTGGCGGCCTCGATCTCGCGGATCTTCGCGGTGGCGTCGAAGCCGCCCATGTTGGGCATGTGCACGTCCATGAGCACCACATCGAAGTGCTCGCGATCCAGGTGCGCCACGGCCTCCAGCCCGTCGTTGGCGATCGTGACCTGGTGCCCGCGCTTCTTGAGCATGGTCATCGCCAGCTTCTGGTTCACGAAGTTGTCCTCGGCCAACAGGACCTTGAGCGACGTCTGCGGCATCGCGGCGTCTTGCGCGAACGGATTGCTCATGACGATGCTGTCCTTGTGGGTGGAAGACACGACCAGCCCCTGTGCGATCACGCCGGCCCCGATCACCTGGGCCACGGTCTCGTACAGCGCTCGCTGCGAGAGCGGCTTCGTCACATACGCGGCCAGTCCCAGTTCACGGCACTTGGCCACGTCGCCGGACTGCCCGCCCGAAGTGAGCATCATGATGCTCGAGGCCACCACGCCCGGGAACTCCTTCATGCGCTCGGCCAGTTGCAGACCGTCCATGTCGGGCATGTGGTAGTCCATGATGATGAGCGCGAACTGCCGGCCCTCGGCGCGTGCGCGCCACAGTTCGGTGAGCGCGCCGCGGGCGCCATCGGCCGTGCTCACCGTGAGCCCCAGTGCGGACAGCTGCTCGGCCAGGATGCGGCGGTTGGTGGAGTTGTCGTCCACCACCAGCACCGACAGCCCCGCCATGCTCTCGACCGGCGCCAGCAGCGTGGATTCCACGCCGGCGGCCACGCCGACACGCATGGTGAAGTGGAACGTCGAGCCTTGGTCCTTCACGCTCTCGACCCACAGTTCGCCGCCCATCATGCCCACGAGGCGCTTGCAGATCGTGAGCCCGAGCCCGGTGCCGCCGAAGCGGCGCGTGGTGGAGTTGTCGGCCTGCGTGAACGCCTCGAAGATGCTCGCCAACTTCTCGGCCGCGATGCCGATGCCGGTGTCGCGCACGCCGAAGTGCAGCAGCGCGCTGCCATCGGTGGACTCCTGCACGCCGGCCTCGACCACGACCTCGCCGTGTTCCGTGAACTTCACGGCGTTGTTGATGAGGTTCACCAGCACCTGCTTGAAGCGCACCGGGTCGCCGATCACGGCGTCCGGCACATCGTTGCGCAGGTCGCACACGAGTTCGATGCCCTTCTGGTGCGCGCGCAGTGCCACGGTCTTCACCGCGGTCTCGACCTCGGCGCGCAGCTCGAACGTGGTCTCGTCGAGGTCCAGACGGCCGGCCTCGATCTTCGAGAAGTCGAGCACGTCGTTGATCACGCCCAGCAGTGTCTCGGCCGACGAGCGCGCGGTCTGCAGGTAGTCGCGCTGCTCGGGATTCAGGTTCGTCTCCAACGCCAGCTCGGTCATCCCGATCACGCCGTTCAAGGGCGTGCGGATCTCGTGGCTCATGTTGGCCAGGAACTCGCTCTTGGCCCGGCTCGCGCTCTCGGCCCGGTCGCGCGCGCCGGTGAGTTCGGTATTGGCGTCGACCAGAGCCTGCGTGCGCTCCTGCACTTGGGCCTCGAGCTGCTCCTGGTGCCCGCGCAACTGCGCGTCGCGGGCCTGGATCTCGGCCAGCATGCTGTTCAAGCCGTCCACGACCTCGCCGACCTCGTCGTTGCCGGTCTTGGTGGCGCGCGTGGAGTAATCGCGCGTTTCGCCGATCTGGCGTGTGACCGCGGCCAGGTGGAGCAGCGGCCCCGAGATCACGCCCTGCAGGAGGGAGGTGAGCACGAACGCCACCAGCGAGGCCGCCAAGAGCACGACACCGATGATCCAGGCATAGCGCTTCACGCGTGCCTGCATCTCGCCCAGGTCCGAGCGGATGTACACGGTGCCGATGTTCTCGTGGTCGAGCACGATGGGGCGCGACACGGCGAGCCAGTCCGACGTGCGTTCGGACGCACTGGCCAGCGCGCGCGCGGGCCACTGCGGTGTGTCGCCCGGGTCGCGGCGGAAGTTGGCGAACGGTTCGCCCTCGGGGCCGTACACACAGGCCGCGACCACGTGCTTCTGCGCACGCAGCGAGGCGAGCACGCCAGTGGCGGCCTCGTTGTCGCCGAACGTGAGGGCGGCCGTGCTGTTGTCGCCGATGACGTCGCCCAGGATGGCGAGGTCGCGGTTCATGGTGCGTTCGAACGTCAGGAGCTCGTAGCCGAGGAACGCGCCGCAGGCCAGCACCAGCGCCACGACACTGGTGAGCATGGTCACCAGCGTGAGCTTGTGGCGCAGCTTCACATGGACGAGTGACATCAGGGTGTCCCCGGCGTGTCCGAAACGAGCCGCGCCAGCGCGAGCAGCTTGGCCGAGAGTTTGAGCCCGGTCTTCTCGGCGTGGGCGAGGTTGACCTCGAAGCGCACTTTCTCGCCGACCTGCGTGAAGCCCAGCATGCCGCCATGTGTGGCGAAGCCGGGCGCGTCGCTCACGGTGAGCACCGGGAGCGCGTTCACGGCCGAGAGCACATCATGGATACGCGGCACCTCGGTGGCGGCCACGTACAGGATCTGGCTGCCCTTGGCGTCCTGCGGTCGGCGCGCGAAACGCACGAACACGGGCCGTCCGTTCACGCTCTTGGTGGACAGCACACCCGCGAGCTCCACCGCGAGGTCGTCCTCGCCGAGGATGGTGACCACGAGCGGCGTGCCCGGTTCGGTCGGCAACCCGGGCCACTCCACGAACCGAGCGATGTTCGCCAGCATGTTCGCCTTGGCCTGGTTGACGTCCGCAGCGGCGAGCGGCGACGGGGCCAGCAGGAGTCCGAACACGGCAAGCCCG
>JBEBGT010000136.1:0-7898 GCA_040081365.1 Candidatus Eiseniibacteriota bacterium
GGATCGGGATGTTGAGCAACAACAACACCACGATCGCCGGTGCCTTCCAGCGCTGGAACGCCGGGGTGTACGTGAGGGCCTGCACCAGCTCCGGCGCGGCTTTCGCACCGAAAAACGTGTCGACCACCCAGCGCGGGTCGGTGAGCACGAACACGCCGAACATGATCCCGAGCACCGCGAAGACGATACCCGCGCGGCTCGGTTCTCCACGCTCACCCCCGCGCGGACTCCACGCCACCGGGCGTGGCCGCAGCCGGGCACGAGCCGCCATGCCGTAACCGACCACCAGCACACCCGGCCACCACAGCGATGGGATCACGACCCTGGTCCACCACTGGCCGAGAGGGTTGAGGATCCCCCAGCCGGGCTCGAAGGGCTGCCGCAGAACACTGACCAGCCCCAGCACCCAGATGACCACCAGCCCCACGCTGGCGGCGCGCAGGAAGGCGTGACCATCCTCGGGGGCGATGATCGTGAGCGTCGGCCGGTAGCGCGACGCCACGTCGGCGGGACGCCCGAACGCACGCACGAGCGCGGTGGCCAGCTCCTCGTCGGCGGCGCGGCCCGCGGACTCGGCCTTGCCGGCGAGTTCCTCGTTCAGCAGCGCGCGCAGCTCATAGGCCACGTCGTTCCGCTGGCGTCGCGGCAGGTGAGCGGCCACGTCGGTGACATAGGCCTCGATGACGTCGATCGCTTTCATGCGCGGTCCTCCTGCAGCAACTGGTCCATGGCGGCGTTGAGTCCCTGCCACGACTCCGTGAGCCTCCGGAACAACTTCCGTCCCTCGGCGTTGAGCACGTAGTAGCGCCGGGGCGGTCCGTCCTCGATCTTCCACTCGCTCTTCAAGAGCCCCTGGGCCTCGAGTCGCCGCAGTAGCGGGTAGAGC
This sequence comes from Candidatus Eiseniibacteriota bacterium, assembly GCA_040081365.1. Lineage (GTDB taxonomy): Bacteria > Eisenbacteria > RBG-16-71-46 > RBG-16-71-46 > RBG-16-71-46 > JAIOPA01. Next base: position 887 of record JBEBGT010000136.1, read on the forward strand.
GTGCCTTCTTCGATCGGCATGTCCCGCTCCGCCAGCGCCTGGCGGAGCTCGTAGCCGTAGCGCGGCGAGCGCAGTTGCGAAAGCGTCGCCAGCACCACGACCCCCCGCCGCAACTCGAGCTCGAGTTTCCCGAACGCGTCCGAGTCCGCCATGGCGTTCATGCCACGGCCTCCGGCCAGGGCCGCGCTTGGGCGCGCACGGCGGCCGCCTCGTGTGGCGGCGACATTGCACGAACCCCACCCACACCCGACATGGTGAACCTCCCTCGGTGCGAAACAGGCCCGAGGCTCACTCGGGCAGCGCGCACCGGGCCGAGTACCGCCCAGTGCTGTGAGACACACTATACTGTGTGCCGCACAGTCGTGCAAGCAGATCTTGTCCGGGCACTCAGGTGCCGTGGGTGTGCCCGCCAGCCACCGACGTGGATGCACGACCAGCGCCGGCTGCGCCAGCGGCACAGGACGTTTGGATCGGGGGCGGCACGATCGCGGGGTGAGCCGCGCCGTCAGCGCCGCCTGGGAGCGCCGGGCGACAGCGGCGCGAGGCGCGGGAGCGCGGTCTCGCTGCGCGCGGACACCGGACTTCCGGCATCGGGCAGCGACCAGTCGCGATGGAACTTCCGGTTGATCTCGCGCGCATCGAACTCCTCGGGGTCGAACGAGCCGCCCACCCACAGGACCGAGTCGTTGTGCTCCGGGTCGCGCGGGTCGCCGAGCACGCGCAGCAGGTCCTCGTAGCCGGAAACGCCGCCGCAGTCCTCGGGTGGGCACGCACGCGCGCCGTCCAGCACGTACGGGTACTTGCCGGGTCCGGGATCGGGCGAGAGTGTGCGATCCAGTTCGATGTCGTGCTCCCAGGAATCGCCGAAGTCGTACTCGTACACCAGCCGGTCACCCGGACGCAGCAGCAGGCTGCCGAGATGCACGTTCTTCTCGGTCCGGATCTCGGGCAGTTCAGGATCGAGTTCGCCGTACTCGATGCCGCCCGCGCGGAACAAGTGCAGATGACTGTCAGTCCAGCCCATCACCTTCTGAAGCACCTTGTGGAAGGCCAGGAGTGTCGTGTTGCCGGGAATCCGCAATCGCCGCCAGATACGCGGCTCGACGTGCCGGAGCGCGACCGTGAGCTCGAATATGGCGGTGGTCGCCCGCGGGCGCGACGTGCGCTTGACGGGCGCGGGCGCCCTGCTTGGGGTGGTCCCCGCGGCGACGCCCGCCGGGTCGAGCCCCAACGCGGTCCACAGGCGGCTCATGTCGTAGCGTTCGTATTCGGGCTTGCGCCGCTCGTCGTAGTCGAACTCCTTGAGCAGCGCGACCACCTGGGGCCTCAGCTTGGTACTAGCCGCGGCCGCACGCGGCGTGTGGCCGCCCAGTGCCGGCAACGCGGTGTCGACCCACGTGGCGTATTGGCGCTCGAGCATCTCGCGCATCGCCGCTTGCATCTCGGGCGACGGCTCGGGCCGCTTCGCTCGAGGTTCGGGCCGGACCTGAGCCTCGCGCATCATGGCTTCGGCGCCGAGTTGGTCGCGCAGCCGATACTTGACGTGCGCCACTGCCACACGCTCGATGTCCTTGCGCAGCGAATCGGCACGCTTGACCGAGTTCGTCTCGACCAGCAGCCGATCAGCCTTGAACCGTGCCCGGCCGAGCACGGTGTTGTCCCAGTCCTTGTGCGTCTTGTTGCCCGCTCGCAAGAACACGACCACGTCGCCGTCGTCACTCGATTCGACCTGACCGCCTTCGATCGCGGCGAGCAGCTCGAGAACATGCGGCTGGTCGGCCACCGCCACATCGAAGTGGTCGGTGCAGAGCACGAGCGGGTCACCGTCGGTGTTGCTGACGATGCGCGGGGCCATGCTGCGCCGTAGCTGATCAGCGACCGCCAAGCGCCACTGGAGGATCATGGCGAGCTGGATCGCAGGAGCGCGCAAGCGGTCCGCGGGCACCGCTCGCGTGCGTACGCCCAATAGACGGCGTATCGCTGCGAGTGGCTCTGTGGATTCGACCGGCTGGAGCGCCCGCGGGTGGAGACCGCCAAGCACGCTGACCTCGGGATAGTCGACGACGATGGCCAACATCACCATCCAGCGCTGGGCTTCCTGAGAGCCCAGCACGTCGTGCACGAAGCGGGTCTCGTGCGTGAGCAGATCGAATAGCTCGAGCCCCTCGCCGGGCTCGACGCGACGGACTTCCCACAGCGACATGCGGCCGGAAATGTTGCACTCCAGAGTGCTGCGCTCGAACTCCGTGAGCCGTGTGCCGCGCTCGGCGAGGAAGGCCGCGGCAGGAGTTTGGTCCCCGAGTGGCAGTTGGTAGATGAAACACGGGATCAAGAGCGCGAACTCGGACTCGTCAAACGGCTCCACGGCCGCGAGATCGCGCAGGGCAGCGACCATCCATGAGTCTCCGCGCTTCCGCTCGAACTGCTGCAAGATCGCCTGCGCGAGCGGGCGCTCGGTACCATGCCGCACATGCGCGAGTCGTCCCGTGGGGCTCTGTGCGGGCTCGGCCTGACCCAGACAACAGTGCTTGTACTTCTTGCCGCTACCACACGGGCACAGACTGTTGCGGCCGATGGTCGACATACGTGGTTGGCCTCATCTGGGAGCGGATCGGCTCGGGGACGGCGCGGGGCCCGGGCAAGGATAGCATGCCCTTGCCCTGCGAGGCCGGACGCTGGACACTGGAGCGCGGTCAGCCCGAGAAGGCACGATCGCATCAAAATGGCCGGTGATGCTCAGCTCTGGCTGCTTGACCAACGATCGCAGAACTCCACGTGTAGGGAGCGAGGATGAAGAGTACTCAGGAGATCATCCAGATCCTCGAGCGCGCGAAGCCGGAACTGGCCCGCGAGTTCGGCGTGACACGACTTGCTGTTTTCGGCTCCTACTCGCGCGGAGAACAGCATGCCGGTAGCGACGTGGACATCCTGGTCGAAGTCGCCCCGTCCATCGGACTCCGATTCGTCGATCTGGCCGAACGAATCGAAGCGCTTCTCGGCGTTCGCACAGAAGTGATCTCACGGAGAGCGATTCCGCCACGCCACTGGGCACTCATCGAGAAGGACCTGCTGGATGTCGCGTAGGCCGACACGGGCGCTGATCGAGGACATGCTGGAGCGCATCGCGAGAATCGAACGCTTCGTAGTCGGCATTGACCGCGATGCCTTTCTCGGAGACGAGAAGACGGCGGACTCCGTGGTGCGGAACCTGGAGGTGATCGGCGAGGCGGCCAGTCGCCTCCCTCACGCTTTCCGGCAGCAGCACGCCACCGTTCCTTGGCGGCAGATCATCGGACTGCGCCATCGAATCGTTCACGACTACTTCGACGTTGATCTGGACCTCGTGTGGACGATCGTGCGCAGTGAGTTGCCGGCGCTGGTGGAGCAGCTCCAGGCACTCGAGCACCCCGACTAGCGATTGCGCTCCTCGAACTCGGCGAGCACCACGCCGCCCTCGTCGAGTAACTCGAGCCGGCGGCCGGTGACGCGGTAGCCCCACGTCTGCTCCAGCACCTGCAGGAACGCGGTCTCGCCCCTGAGTTCCGGGCACGCCATGCGCGTCGCGGCGAGGGATCGCATCCGGAGCGTCTGCACACCCTTGTCGTAGTCGCCTGTGAACCGATTGCAGCCGCCGGACCCGGTCACCTTTCGGCCCTTGGAGTCGAGCAGGAGCCACGGCTCATGCTGAGAGTCGCGCGACTTCACGGGCTTCCCACCGATGCGGAGCGGTACCCAGCGCGTGTCGGCGAGAGGCGCCTGGAACAGCATGAAGTGCTGCTCCCCCCACATCGAAGGTAGGCTGTCGGCGCGACTGAGTTCGCCCGTGCCGCCGGCGATGCGCGGCTGCCAATGTACGTCGAGCGTGCGGAGCGTCTCGCGGTCCACCAACTGCCAGACCGCACGCAGATCCTCCCCGTCGGGCATCACGCCGTCATCCAACGTGAGCCGGGTGCTGTCCTCGGAGATCCACCAGATCCCGGCGCCGACCTCGACACTCCGGGAATCACCGGCGCGCTTGAACTCGAGCGAATAGGCATACCTCCCGTCCGGCCTGAGCTCGAGCTGGTGCCGGATGCCCAAGCAGCCGACGCATGGCAGATCAGCCATGAACATGGCCGGAAGCGGCCCGATGGCCGCTGATGGCGGAGGTTTCTCGCTGAAGGCGGTGCCCGCGGCCAGGACGACCGCAAGGCACAACGCGATCCGAGCGGACCACAGCACGGACCGCGTCGTTGAGCCGGGGGCGCATGCGATGAGAGCGCGAGCCATGCGTTCATTCTATCCCAGGATGAGCGGCCCGCCCGTAGTCCACCCCCTGGAATCCGCTCGCGGCACGTCCAACGCCGGCGAAACGTCGAGAGTGCGGCCGTTCGAGAGCGATACCGGAGGCGCGAGGGAGTTCCAGCCGCAACGCGCTCTGCTCCAGTTCTGTCGCGCTCGGAGTCGCGTGTGCAGCGCTTGTCAGCGCCGCGTCGACATGCGACACCGGTCGCCTAGATTGGCCGCATGAGACTTGACCGGAGGCAGTTCCTGAAGGCATCCGCCGCGGCCACGGCCGCGAGCGCGCTCCCGCTGCCGGCGCTGGCCGCCGCGCAGTCCACGCCCGCCGCCGCACCGCTGCCGGGCCTCAAGGCCCCGAGGGTCGGCAAGGCCGCCAAGTCGCTCAACATCCTCATGATCGGCGGCACCGGGTTCACCGGTCCCGAGCAGGTGGAATACGCGCTCGCGCGCGGGCACAAGGTCACGCTGCTCAATCGGAACAAGCGCCGGCCCGACCTGTTCAAGGGCCGCGTCGACCAGTTGGTGGGCGACCTGAACGCGGATGTGAGTGTCCTCAAGGGCCGCTCGTTCGACACCGTGCTCGACATCCCGACCACCGCACCCTACTGGGTGCGAAACGTGGCGCAGTACCTCAAAGGTCACGTCGGGCACTACGTGTTCATCTCGACCGTCTCGGTGTACGCCGACAACACCACGCCGGACAAGGACGAGACCGACGCGACGACGCCCATGCCGAAGGATGTCGATCCGTACTCGCTCGACCCGGCGCTCCGCGGGGCGCAGTACTCGGCCTTCAAGACGTTCTCCGAGCAACTCGTGCAGGAGGCGTATCCGGTCTCCACGATCATCCGGCCCGGCCTCATCGTGGGCCCGCTCGATCCCTCGGATCGCTTCACGTACTGGCCGGTCCGCATCGACCGCGGCGGCGAGGTGATGGCACCCGGCAACCCCACCGATCGCGTGCAGTTCATCGACGCGCGCGATCTGGCGGAGTGGACCATCCACATGATCGAGCAGCGCGAGGCCGGCGTCTTCAACGCACTCGGCCCGGCAGCACCGCTCACGGTCGCCGAGATGCTGTACGGCATCAAGGCCGTGACCACGTCCGGCGCGCAGTTCACCTGGGTCGGGGCCGACTTCCTGGAGCAGCAGAAGATCGACGCCTGGAAGCACATGCCGGTGTGGGTGCCGCCCACCGGGGAGCTGGCGGGATTCCATTTCCGCTCGAACGCGCGGGCCGTCGCCAAGGGGCTCAAGTTCCGGCCGCTGGCGGTGACGGCACTCGACACGCTCGAATGGCACAAGACTCGCACACCCGAAGCGCAGCAGGGGCTCGCCGAAGGCAAGCTCAACGGCCTCGCGAGCGCGCGTGAAGCCGAAGTGCTCGCCGCCTGGAAGGCGAGATCGCGCTAGGTGGAGAACGCCAGCCAGGACTCGAAGTCCCCCGCGGGCGGCCGCATGCTCGCGGGCGTCCGGCTCCTGGTCGACGTGCGTGGGCCCGAGCTCACGTCGATGTTGCTGTCGTTCGTCTACTTCTTCTTCGTGATGAGCGCCTGGTTCGTGCTGCGCCCGATCCGCGACGAGATCGCGGTGGCGGCCGGCGTGCGGAAGCTGCCCTACCTGTTCATGGGCACGCTCGTCGCCACACTGGTCTTCAACCCGCTGTTCGGTGCACTCGTCGCGCGTTTCCGTGCCCGCACGTTCATCGCGGCGACGTACCACTTCTTCGTCGCCAACCTGCTCGTCTTCTATGCGCTCATCCGGTTGGCCGGAGCGAGCCCGGGCTCGACGTTCGAGCTGTGGCTGGGCCGTGGCTTCTATGTGTGGACCAGCGTCTTCAACATCTTCGTCATCTCGATCTTCTGGTCGCTCATGGCCGACGCGTTCTCGAGCGATCAGGCCAAGCGGTTGTTCGGCTTCATCGGCGTCGGGGGCACCCTTGGCTCGATCGTCGGCTCGGGGTTCACCGCGGCCATGGCCTCGAGCCTCGGCACGCAGAACCTGCTGCTGGTCTCCGCCCTGCTGCTCGAGATCGCGGTGTTCGTCGTCATGCGATTCCCCCGACCACTCGCCGCGGGCGCCCCGCGCAGCACGAGCGAGCGCGAGCCGGAGCCCCGGATCGGCGGCAGCGCCTGGGCAGGCCTCACACGGCTGCTGCAGTCGCCGTACCTGCTCGCGATCGCGGCGTTCCTCACGCTCTACATCCTGGGCTCGACGGTGCTGTACGCCCAGCAGACGGACCTGGTCGGCCGTTTCTACCCCACGCGCGAGGCGCGCACGACCGTGCTCGCACAGCTCGAGTTCGCCGCCCAGACGCTCACACTGTGCACGCAGATCTTCCTGACCGGGCGCATCACCAAGTGGATCGGGCTGGCGGCCACGCTCGCCATCGTGCCGGTACTTACCGTGTTGGGGTTCGGCATGCTCGGGTTGTTCCCCGTGTTCCAGACGCTCGCCGTGCTCACGGTCTGCCGGCGCGCCGCCAACTTCTCGCTCATGAACCCGGCCATGGAGACGCTGTTCACCGTGGTGAGCCGGGAAGACAAGTACAAGGCCAAGAACTTCATCGAGACGTTCGTGTATCGCTTCAGCGACCAGCTTACCGTGTGGGGCTACGCCGGACTGGCCGCGCTGGGGTTGGGTCTCTCGGGCATCGCGTTCCTGGTCACGCCGGTCGCGGCGGTCTCGATCGCACTCGCGCTCTGGTTGGGCCGGCGCCAGCGCCAGATGG
>JBEBGT010000137.1:0-7895 GCA_040081365.1 Candidatus Eiseniibacteriota bacterium
AGCCCCCTCCGCCTGCCGCGGCGCACCACTGAGATCGCACGCGAGCAGCCCGCATCAAGGCAAGCGTAGCGGCGCACCACCGAGGTCCCGCGCAATCTGCATCGCCCGAGAGCCTCGATTTCGGGTGAGCAACCCCGAAATCGGACCTCGCCGACAGAAACGCCACGCGGCGAGAACGCGCTCACGACCGCACCACGAGCGGTCGCAACGAGCGTTGGGAATCCTCACCCAGCCCCTGCGAGAAATCACGCACCGCGAAGAAACCTGCGAACGACACCCATTCCGTCATTGCTGCGTATGAATCACATTCCTACACTTGTTCATGTGCTGATCTTCTGAGCGCCCTCCTACCGCGACCCTTGCCGCGCGGACTGCCCGCGTGGTGCGGTGGGTTCCAGAACCAGCTTCGCAACCTCCACAAATGCCCTGACACGGCTCGGTTTCGGCGTACCCGGCGCTTCTCCCCCTGCCGGCGAACCCTTGACCCGCTCGACAGGGCAGGCGTGGCGGCATCTCGCACCGGCCCCCTTCCGGCGCACTGCCAACGGTTCCACAGCTCGTCTCTCGGTGGAGGGTCCCCACGTGAAGCGCTACACCCCGGCTGTACTCGCCATGCTGTTCGCCACGCTCGCTGCCATGCCCGCGCATGCCGGCCTGCGTGTTCCCCAGATCGGCTTCGACCCCAGCGAACTCAGCACGCAGTTCGCGCTTCAGGGTGAATCGATCGACCTCTTGAACCAGCAGCAGGACGGTCTCGTGTGGGGCTCGACGGTGTCCACGAACTCGACGATGACGATCCAGTTCGAGCTCACCGGCCCGCTGCACCAGAACACCATGGGCATCGCCATCCTCGATGCCACGGGCAAGGTCGTCGTCGGCCACGCGCCGGTGTTTCCCGCGGGTGCGGCCGCCGGCACGTTCGCGGTGGCCTCGTTCCGCCCGGGCAACCAGCTGGTCGTGAACCTGTTCGACGTCAACGCGACGATCCTCACGCGCACCACGTTCTCGAACGTGAACCGCAACCTGTTCGCCTACTACCTCGAGAACGGCCCGGTGCGCTACTACAGCCACGAAGGGTTCAACGCCGATGGGAACGTGCACGCGCTGGCCTATGCCGGCACGGGCGAGAACAAGGGCTGCTGGTGGATGGCGTGGGAGGACGGCGCGTTCACCGACTATGCCGACGCCCAGTTCGACGACGCGTTGCTGTTCCTCGAATCGCTCAACCCGACGCCGGTGAACCACGCGTCGTGGGGCAAAGTGAAGTCGCTGTTCCGGTAGTCCCTCCGGGGAGTTCCTCCCCGGCCATCACGAGCTGAGCACGACGCCCGGGTCCGCCACCCGGGCGTCGTGCGTTCTCCGCTGCGTGCTCGCGGTGGCTCGACCGGCCCCACCGCCCCGGCCACCCGGTGCTGGCCGCTCGACCACACACTCGCCTGACGCGCGAGCGCACGAACCGCGCTAGACTGCGCCTCGATGCCCCGTCTCCTCCTGCTCTACAAGCCCTACAACGTGCTCTGCCAGTTCACGGCTGCCGACGGCCGGCCGTCACTCGCGGATCCTGTGCGCGTGCCCGGCGTGTACCCCGCGGGCCGGCTCGACACCGACAGCGAGGGGCTGGTCGTCCTCACCGATGACGGCAAGTTGCAGGCGCGCATCTCGGACCCGCGCCACAAGGTCGAGAAGATCTATTGGGTGCAGGTCGACGGCGATGTCACCGAGGACGCGCTGGAGCAACTGCGCCGTGGCGTGCTGCTGAATGATGGCCGCACCCGGCCCGCACGCGCCGAACGCATCGACGAGCCCGCGCTGCCGCCGCGCGTGCCGCCGATCCGCGTGCGCGCGGCGATCCCCACCAGTTGGATCGAACTGGGCCTGAGCGAGGGACGCAACCGCCAGGCGCGGCGCATGACCGCCGCGGTCGGGCACCCCACCCTGAGGCTCGTTCGTGCCGCGGTGGGACCGTGGCGTCTCGACGGGCTCGCACCGGGAGAGTGGCGCGAGGTGCCGCCCACGTTGGGCCTGCTGCGATGAGCGCCTCGCCCCCACCGGTCAAACGCCTCGGTCCTTACGAGCTGAGCGGTGCGCTCGGTGCCGGCGGCATGGGCGAGGTGTGGCTGGCGCGCGACACGCGGCTACAGCGCCAGGTCGCCCTCAAGCTGCTGCCCGCGCGGCTCTCGAACGAGCCCGACCTGCTGGCCGCGTTCCGCAACGAGGCCCTGGCGCTGGCGGCGCTCAATCATCCCAATATCGCCACCATCCACGGGCTCGAGGAATTGCCGGGCGGCATGCTGGTGCTGGTGCTGGAACTGGTGGAAGGCGAGTCGCTGGCACAGCGGCTGAAGCGCGGCGCGCTGGCGCTGGACGAAGCCATGCAGATCGGTTCGCAGGTCGCGCTGGCGCTTGAAGTGGCGCACGAACGCGGCATCGTGCACCGCGACTTGAAGCCCGCGAACATCATGCTGGGTCCGCGCGGGCTGGTGAAGGTGCTGGACTTCGGGCTCGCCAAGCGCACGCACGGGCTCGCGAACTCAGCGCCCACCGGCACGATGCTGCCCGTCGACAGCAGTGCGAGCGTGACCGGCCCGGTGGCGGGCACGCCCGGCTACATGAGCCCGGAACAGGTGCTGGCCGGCACGCAGGACGCGCGCACCGACCTGTTCGCGTTCGGCTGCGTGCTGTACGAGTGCCTGAGCGGCCAGCGTGCGTTCGCCGCGGATGATCCGTTCGTGGCCATGGCGCAGGTGCTCAACGACACGCCCGACTTCACGCTCCTGCCCGAGCGCACGCCCGCTCCGGTGCGCACGCTTCTCGGAGCCTGCCTGCAGAAGGACGCCGACGCGCGCCCGGGCGAGGCGCGCACACTGCGCTTCGCGCTCGAGGAAGCGCTGGGCATTCGCCGCGCCGCCGCGCTGCGCGAAGGCGAAGCCGTGCGCACGCCGCACAACCTGCCCACCGCCTCGAGCAGCTTCGTGGGCCGCGAGGGTACGCTGGCCGAATGCACGCTGGCACTGGCCGAGACGCGTTTCCTCACGCTCACGGGCATGGGCGGCTCGGGCAAGACTCGCGTGGCGCTGCGCCTGGCCGAGCAGCAGCTCGACACGTTCGTCGACGGCGTCTGGTTCGTGGATGTGGCCCCGCTCACCGACCCCGGCCGCTTGCTCGAGACGTTGGCCGCCGTGGTGGGCATTCGCGACGAAGCCGGCCGCTCGCTCGCCGACAGCGTGCGCGCCCACTTCGCCACGCGGCGCTGCCTCGTGGTGCTCGACAACTCCGAGACGCACCCCGGCGCGTGCACCGCGCTCGCAGTCGACCTGCTGGCCAGCAGCCCGCAACTCAAGATGCTGGTCACGAACCGCGAGCCGTTGGGTGCCGAGGGCGAGACGATCTACACCGTGCCCGCGCTCGGCGTGCCGGGCAGTAGCGTGCTTACCGCGGCCGCCGCCGAGAACAGCGAGGCCGTGCGACTGTTCCGCGACCGCGCACGCGCCGCCCTACCGGGCTTCGAGCTCACCGACGACAACGCCGGTGCGGTGGCCGAGATCTGCCGGCGGCTCGACGGCGTGCCGCTGGCGCTGGAGTTGGCCGCCGCGCGCGTGCGGCTGTTGGGCGTGGACCAGATCCGTGCCCGGCTCGGTGACCGCTTCAAACTGCTGACGCGCTCGGGCACGGGCGCGCCGTCGCGGCAGCAGACCGTGCTCGCCGTGATCCAGTGGAGCTGGGATCACCTGCTCGAACCCGAACAGGACCTCATGCGCCGGCTCGCGGTGTTCACCGGCGGCTGGACGCTCGATCGCGCCACGGCGGTGTGCTCGGACAGCGGCGACGAGTTCGAGATGCTCGACCTGCTCACGCGGCTCGCCGAGCGCGCGCTGGTGGTGGTCGTGCGCCTGAGCGACGGCAGCGCGCGCTACCGCTACCTGGAGAGTGTGTGGCGTTTCGCACTCGAGAAGCTCGAACCCCATCTGGAACACGCCGCGATGCGCGAGCGACACCTGAACGCTTATGTGGCGTTCGCCGAGCAGGCCGAGCAGCGCATGGCGGGCACGGGACTCGCGGCCGCGGTGCGCGAGCTCGACCGCGAAGAGGAGAACGTGCTGGCCGCGCTGGCGTGGTGCTCGCAGGCGCACGATGGCGTCTCGCTGGGGCTGCGCCTGGCGGGGGCCGCGTACCGCTTCTGGTCGATCGAGGGTCGCTTCACGGTGGGCCGGCGCGTGCTGGACGATGCACTGGCGCGCGACGCCGAACGCCGCGCCACTCCCGAACGCGCCAAGGCGCTCACGCGCGCCGCCGGCTTCGCCCTGCTCGCGGGCGACTACCCGGCCGCCGAGCCATTGTTGGAGGAGAGTCTCGTGCTCGCGCGCACGCTCGGCGATCGCAAGGCTGAAGCGCGCGCGCTGGCGGGGCTCGGGGTGTCGACCATGTACCAGTCGCGGCTCGACGACTCGGTGCGCTACGGCGAGCAGAGCCTCGCGCTCTATGAACAGTTGGGCGAGAAGCGCGGCGTGGCCATCTCGCACCACAACCTGGGCTCGCTCGAGCACATGCGCGGACAGCCCGCGCGCGCGACCGATCACTTCACAGCGGCGCTCACGCTGCTCACCGCGACCGGCGATGTCGCCACCGAGACGCTGTGCCGTGCGGCGCTGGCGGCGTCATGGTTGCGGTTGGGGGACTACGCCCGCGCACACGGCGAGCTCGAACGCTGCCTCGCGCTGCTCGAGGGTCTGGGATCGGTGCGTGAGACGGTGTACGTGCTCACCGTGCTGGCCGACCTGCTGCACTTGCAGGACCGGCATGCCGAGGCGGCACGGCTGCTGGGCACCTCCGAGGCCCTGCGAACGAACGCCGGCATGACCTTGCTGCCCGGGGAGCAGGCCGAGGTGGACGCCATCCTGGCCCGGCTGGAGAAGCACATGGGCTGGCCGGAACTGGTCTCCGCCAAGCAGGCGGGGGCGGGGCTGACGGCCGACCAGTCGGTGCTCGAGATGAAGGCCCTGCTGGACTCTGTGCGGCTGGACTGAACTTGCCGTCCGAAACGCGTATTTCGTTCTGACAACACACGTTCCGGACCCTTCGGAGGACCCCGCGGCGACGATTTTCCTTTGCCGCGGTGCCCTTCGAGCACCTAGAATCTAGCTCGCATCCGGTCTCCCACGGACGCTTCCGCGCCCCCTGCCGCGCATCCCTCTGCGCCCCGCGGAAGTCCGCCAACCTCATTTCGAGTCTCTCCACCACGGACGGTCACCTGGTGCCCGCATGCGCCCTGCGCGCCTGCGCGGCACGGATCTCTCCATGGCCGATCAGGGGTTTCTCCCCCCCCGCGCCACGAGGTGCAAGGCATGCGTCGATTCCTGACCACGGTGTTGCTCGCACTCGGCTGTGTGCTGGCGGTGGTTCCCGCCGCTCGCGCGCAGTCGCTGCTGTTCGACTATGTGGGGTTCGATTACGAATCACCGAACCCCGACCCACTCACGTTCGGCGAAGCCGGCAGCAGCTACGTGGGCCTGGGCACGGTGCCGTTCCTGTTCGCCCCGCTGGCCTCGAACACGACCACCAACGAATACACGTACGTGATGCAGGGCCTCACACCCAGCAGCACGCAGGCCTTCGGCCAGTTCCGGATCATCAACTACAACCCGGGCACCATCACGATCTACGAGGATGCCAAGCTCGGCGGTACCACGGCTGACTTCGGCACGAACCCGCCGAACGCGATCGCCCCGGGCTCGTTCACCGACGGCACCGCGATCCTGGTGGGCACGCTCACGAACTTCCAGTTCGTGCTCGACACCGTGAGTGGCAGCGGCAGCTTCGAGGCCGTGTTCAACGTCACCGGCGGCTCGCAGCTCGGCAACTTCCCGTTGAACCAGCGCAAGGGCTGGACGTTCTCGGGCGCCACGAACAACGCGCTCAATATTCCCGCGGGCTACGCGCACCAGATCGACGGCCAGACGTTCCTGGACGCGCCCAGTGCGGCGCGGCGCACGAGCTGGGGCCAGCTGAAGGCGGGGTACCGGTGATGCCGCGCGCCCTGTTCATGCACCCGCCCAAGGAGACGATCATGAAGCGCCTCCGGAACACGTTGTGGTTGGTGGCTGCGGCCGTGTGCTTGGCCGCCCCCGCGTTCGCGGTCGGTCCGGTCATCGACTGGGACCCGGCCTACTTCTACTCGACGTCGCCCGGCATGACGCCGCTGTCGCAGCCCGCCGGCGGCATCCTGCGCGGCGTGGGCACGGTCAGCGCGTTCGGCCCGCCGCTCGCCGACCTGAACCCGACCATGCCGGCGATCGAGTACACGTTCGTGATCGAGGGCCTGTCGTCGGCCGGCACGGTGACGATCGGTCCGCCCGCCACGCAGTTCTACACCACCAACTACACGGGTGGCACGATCGAGGTGTACGCGGATCCCTCACCGGACGCCGTGTTCGACCCGTTCCCGCCCAATGCCCTGGTACCGTCGACGTTCCTGGACGCGGGGCTGCCGATCCTCACGGGCACGTTCACGCGCTTCACCGTGGCGACGAACAACTTCACCACGTTCCAGGTGGGCAGCATCGAGGGCGACATCAACTGGACCGGCGGCACGCTCATCGACCGCTTCCGCGGATCGAACGACGCTATCTGCCCGGGCCTGTTCACCGGCGGCGCGACGTGGAACACGGCCCCGAACATCGGCATCCCGGGCTACCTGTTCCGGCACGACGGCAAGATCGACCTGCAGTGCCCGACGCCCACGCGCAAGGACACGTGGGGCCGGCTGAAGCAGCTGTACCGGTAGCGCTCGACACCTGGAATCGCCCCGAGGCCCCGCGCGCAACGCGGGGCCTCGAGCTTTTCAGGCCCCTGACCGGCCCGTGGCCCGCTCGCGACCGTGCATCGACCGCCCGCAGCCGGTATGCTGTGGGGACCCAGTTCGCGTGCCTCCCCAAGGAGCCCCGCAATGACGTCACCGTTCCGATCGCCGTGGTCGGCCGCCGTGCTCGTGATGTTCGCGTTCGCACACGTGTCCGCCGCAGCGGCCGCCACGACCGTCAGTCCGACCCGATATGAGGCCGATGCCCCGCACTCGCAGGTGGGGTTCACGGCCCGCTACATGGGCGTCGTCGACGTCCATGGCACGTTCAGCGACTTCCGTGGCACGTTGATGTACGTGCCGGAGGACCCGTCGCGTTCGACCGTTTCGGTGGTCATCGATGCGAACAGCATCGGGACCGGCAACAAGCAGCGCGACTCCGACCTGCGCGGGCCCGAGTTCTTCGACGTCGTGCGGTTCCCCAAGCTGCGCTTCACGAGCACGTCCACCGCCAAGCAGGGCGACGGACTTCGCGTGACCGGCGAGCTCACGATCCGCAACATCACGAAGAACGTGGTGCTCGCCGTGCAGCCGATCCATCCCGCCATGCAGGACGCGCTCGGCAGCACGCGCATCGGCTGGGTCGGACGCACGCGCATCAACCGCCTCGACTTCGGCGTGGTGGGTAGCAAGTTCTGGAACAACGAGTTCGCGCCCGGCCGCTTCGCGATCGCCGACTCGGTGGAGATCGAGCTCACGCTCGAGGCCAAGGTCGACGACATGGCCCGCCAGAAGCCCGCCGCGAGCCGCAAGCGAATGATCATCGATGCCGTGGCCGATGCCGCCAAGTCCGGCGGTGCCACGGCCGCCGGCAAGGCGCTGCGCGACGCGCGCAACGCCGGTGGCTACGACGTGAGTGTGGGTGCGCTGGTGTTGTTGGGCGGCCGGCTGCTGCAGCGCGGGGATGCGGCGCCGCAGGTACAGCCGCAGGTCGAGCGACACCTGCTCGTTGCGCGATCGGCCCGTGTGCAGGCGGCGGCCGGCGTCGCCGACTCGTTCAACCAGCTTGCGCTCGACGAAGCTGTGTACGTCCTCATCG
>JBEBGT010000138.1:0-7885 GCA_040081365.1 Candidatus Eiseniibacteriota bacterium
CGCACGGTGAAGTCCTCGCCGCCGATGGCGACCGGCCGGCCGGCGAGCCGTGCCTGAACCATGGCCATCCGCGCGCTCACCGCACCCATGCGGCCGCCGATGCGGCCCATGCGCGCCCCGCGGCGGCCCATCTCGCCACCGACGATGCCCATCTGCTCAGCCAGCCCGCGCAGCGGCTGCACGGCGTCGTGCACCTGGCCCACGAGCGCGGGGTCCGTGACCACGTACTCGGTGCCGTCGTCGCGGAACCACAAGCGCGGCTCACCCCGGCGGGAGTCGCGCTCGAGGCGGCGGTGATCCGCGCCGCCGCTCCAGATGGGGTCGCCGTCGCCGAGCAGCCCCCATGCGAACGCGTCGTCGGTGTCGTCGCGGAACGACACGTCGCTCACGTGATCGAGCGCCGTGGGGGAGTCGGCGTCGCTGGCGCACAACATCGCGTCGGGCGCGGTGCTTCGCGAGGCGAACGCGGCCATCGTGGCAATGGGGCCCACCGCGTCGCTCGATGCCGCGCCCGCCATGACGCGCGCCACATGCGAGACGGTGCTGGCCGCCAGGCTGCGTCCGGGCGACCCCAGCAGGAGTGCGGCGCCGATCAGCGCCCACGCGGTGAGGGTGTAAAGCGCCAGCGCGAGCAGTGCGCGGCTCAGGATCGGGGATGTCGGCATCGCGGTCATGCGGGGCTCCTGCGGCTGGGCCGGCGGGCGAGTGACCGGCGTACGGAGCATGAGACAGCGCGCCCCGGGGATAGGTTGGAACGTCCGCTCGCAGGCCGCTAACCGCCTGCGCTCGCGCGGGCTGGCGTCAGGCAGCCGCTCGCGCGTACCTTTCGGGGGTCATGACCCTACGACTCAGCACCACCTTGAATGGCGAGCGCCGGCAGTGGCCGTTGGACGCCGGCCCGCTGCGCATCGGCCGTGCCTCCGCGAATCGCGTGCAGCTCCTGGACGGCACCGTGTCCAAGGAGCATGCCGAGCTGGTGTCGGGTGTGGAGGGCTGGACGATCCGCGACCTCGGCAGCCGCAACGGCACGCGGGTCAATGGCCGCGAAGCCACCACGCCGCTCAAGTTGAGCGCCGGCGACCGGCTGGAGGTCGGGCACGTGTTGCTCGACGTGTCGGCCGACGACGACAACTTCGAGCGCACGCGCTTCACCACGTCCGAGCATGTGGACTCGGCGCTGTCGCTCAAAGTGAGTGACGTGCTGCAGCGTTCGCAGTCCAGCGGCGGCGAGAGCGCACGCGTGCTGCACCTGCTGGCCGACGCCGGCCGGCTGCTGGTGTTGCCGCGCCCGTTGCCCGAGACGTGCGAGACGCTGCTGGGCTTCGTCGAGAAGGCCGTGCCCGCGAGCCGGCTGGTCATGCTGTTGCGTGACGCCGCCACGGGCGAGCTGCTGCAGATGGCCGCGCGCTACCGCGGCGGCCGTGCCGACGAGCCGCTGGCATTGTCGCGCACCATCACGCGCACGGTGCTGGCCGAGAACACCGCCGTGCTCACGGGTGATGCCACCAGCGACCCGCGCTTCCTGGCGCAGCACAGCATCATCGCGCAGGCCATTCATTCGGCCATGGCGGTGCCGCTGTTCGACAACGAGAAGGTGCTCGGCATCCTGTACGTGGACAGCACGAATCCGGGCGTGATCTACGGCCAACCCGAACTCGAGCTGCTCACGCTGCTGGCCAACATGGCCGCCGTGAAGATCACCAACGCCCGCCTGCTGGAGACCGAGCAGCAGCGCCTGCGCCTGGAGCAGGAAGTCGCCACGGCCATGCGCATCCAGCAGAACCTGCTGCCCGACCTGCCCACGCTGACCGGTTGGCGCTGCCACGCGCGGCTCGAGACCTGCTATGAAGTGGGCGGCGACCTGTACGACTTCCACACGCGGCCCGACGGCCAGGTGGTGGTGCTGGTGGGCGACGTCTCGGGCAAGGGCATGGGCGCGGCACTGCTCATGTCGAGTACGCTGTCCTCGGCGCGCGTGCTGTACGACACCTGCGAGGGCCCGCTCGACCTGATCCGCCGGCTGAACCAGGTCACGCATCGCAGCACCGACGGCCGCAGCTTCGTGACCATGCTGGTGGGCTGGCTCGACCCCGCCACCGGGCGCTTTCGCTACGTGAACGCGGGGCATCCCGAACCGCACGTGGTGTTCGGCGGCCAACAGCGCACACTGGAGGCCACCGGTATTCCCGTGGGCATGTTGCCCGACTTCCCGTGGACCGAGGGCGAGGCCGTGATCGCGGCGGGCGAGCTGCTGGCCGTGTTCAGCGACGGCATCCCCGAGGCCCAGTGCGGCCCCGAGTTCTTCGATACCCCTCGCGTTCACGCGGCACTGCAGGAAGCCGCGGCCGAGTCCGATCTCGCGCGCGCGGCCGATCGCGTGATCGCGCGCATCGACGAGTTCGCGGCCGGTGAGCACCGTGCCGACGACGTGACCCTGGTGCTGTTGCGGCGCGATGCGTGACGCCGTCCCGCACCCGAAGGAGAAGCACAACATGACGCACCACTTCGTGCCGTCGCTCGCGCGTGCCGTGCGTGCGGCCGGCCGGCTGGCGCTGCTGGCCTGCCTGCTGGTCGCGAGCCTCGGCGCGACGCCGCGGGTGGCGCCGGCCGACACGCCCGCCGACCTCGAGTCCGCGCGCCGGCTGTTTCTGTTGAACCTGGACGCCATCCAGCGCCGCGACCGCACCACGTACCTCGGCACGTACCTCAACTCACCCTACCTGGCGGTGACCGGCGCGCAAGGGTTCGCGCTCGGCTACCTGCCGTTCGCCGCGCAGAGCAACTCGGGCTGGCCCGATCACTTCGAGGGCCTGGACCTGCGGTTGACGCCCATCCGCGCCGGCATCGTGTACGGCACGTATCGCTACCGCGTGCGCTACGGTGCCACCGAACAGGCCGGCATCTCGGAGCGGCTGTTCATCGAGACGCAGCAGGGCTGGCGCATCGCCATGACGTCGGCATTCGCCGAGCTGCCCGGTGTGCCGCCGCCGCCGCGCGCGCTGGTGGGCGGCACGCTGCTCGATGGCACCGGCCGGCCCGCGTTGGAGAATGCCGTGATCGTGGTGCGCGACGGCCGCATCGAGGCCGTGGGCTCGCGCGACGACGTGGCCATTCCCACCGGCGTCGACACCATCGACGTGAGCGGGCACTGGGTGCTGCCGGGGCTCATCGATGCGCACGTGCACTACTCGCAGACCGGCTGGGTGGACGGCCGCCCCGACGCGCTGGACCTGCGCGCGCGCTATCCGTATGACGCCACCGAGAAGCGCCTGCGCGAGCACCCCGAGGTGTTCCATCGCGCTTATCTGGCGTCGGGCGTGACCAGCGTGTTCGACGTGGGCGGCTACCCGTGGACGGTGGCCATGGCCAAGGCCGCCGAGACCAACACCGAGGCGCCGCATGTGTCGGCCGCCGGCCCGCTGCTCACCACCTATGACTTCTGGCTGAACCTGCCCGGCGAGCGCCAGTTCATGTACCTGCGCGACAGCACCGCGGCCGTCGAGGGCGTGCGCTACTTGAAGTCGATTGGCGCCGACGCCGTGAAGGTGTGGTTCATCGTGCGGCCGGGTGTGGACTTCGATGCCATGGCGCGCAACGTGATGGTGGTGGGCACCGAGTGCATCAAGCAGCGCCTGCCGCTGATCGTGCACGCCACGGGCCTGAAGGAAGCCAAGGTCGCCCTGCGCGCTGGCGCGCGCGTACTGGTGCACAGCGTGCAGGACCGACCGCTCGACGTGGAGTTCCTATCGCTGGCCAAGACCACCGGCGCGTTCTACTGCCCCACGCTCACGGTGATCGACGGCTACGCCGAGATCCCCGCCGCGGCGCGCAGCGGCAAGGCGCCCACGATCGATGACCCGCTGGGTGCGGTGGACTCGCTCACGCGCGCGCGCGTGGCGACCACGGCCGACGAGGCGCGCAAGGTGCTGGGCGCCACGCCGCCGTCGCGCGACTCGGTGTTCGCCGCGATGCGCCGCACCATGGCCGACAACCTCACGCTGGTGCGCCGCACGAACATCCCGGTGATCACCGGCACCGACGCCGGCAATCCGCTCACGCTGCACGGCCCCGCGATCTTCGCCGAGATGGAGGCCATGCAGAGGGCCGGCATGAAGCCGTCCGAGGTGCTGCAGGCCACCACGCGCGACGCCGCGCGCGCGCTGGGCCGGCTGAACGAAGTGGGCACGATCGAGAAGGGCAAGTTCGCCGACCTCATCGTAGTGAGTGGCGATCCGTTGAAGGACATCGCGAACCTGCGCAAGCTGCAGCTCGTCATGCGCGGCGGCGTGGCCCGCACGAGTGGGGAGTTGCGCGCCGCGGTGGCGAAGACGCGCTGGTAGTCACGTTCGGGCGGATTAGCGCCAGCCCCGTGACCCATCGCGCCCCTGCCCATTCATGCCGTGGATGATTGTCATTCACCACATGAATACCCTTCCGAGGCTTGTCGAGTCGGCCCTCGCCGAGCGCCTGCGGGTCATGCCCGCGGTGGTGGTGACCGGTGCGCGCCAGACGGGCAAGAGCACGCTGGCCGCTGAGCGCGTGGCGGGAGAACGAAGCTACTCGACGCTGGACGATCTCGAGGTGCGCGATGCGGCCCGGCGTGACCCGGAGTCGTTGGTGGGGGGGCGTGGCGCCGGGACGCTGGATGAGATCCAGCGCGAGCCCGAGCTCCTGGCGGTGATCAAGCGCTCGATCGACCGCGATCGACGGGCGGGGCGCTTTCTGCTTACCGGCTCCGCGAATCTACTGCGTATGAACCGGGTGTCCGAATCCCTCGCGGGACGAGCGAGCTACCTGACGCTCTGGCCGATGACCCGTGGCGAGCAACGAGGCGAGGGGCGTGCCGGCCGATGGGATGAGCTGCTGGCAGCTCCCGAAGCGGACTGGCGGGACGTCCTGGATGGCCACGCCAGCTCCGCCGAGGACTGGCGCTCGCTTGCACAGCGGGGAGGGTTCCCCACGCCTGCCCTGCACCTCGATTCGGTCAAGGCTCGAACGATCTGGTTCGATGGCTACGTGCGCACGTACCTGGAGCGAGATCTGCAGGACCTGTCGTCGATCAGCGCGCTACCGGACTTCCGCAGGCTGATGCGAGCGGCTTGCCTGCGCGTGGGCCAGCTCGTCAACCAAACGGAACTCGGGCGTGACGTGTCACTTCCGCAGGCCACGGTGCACCGTTGGCTCAACCTGCTTGAGACGTCGTACATGTTGGTACGCCTGCCTGCATATGCCGTGAACCGCACCAAGCGGTTGATCAAGGCACCGAAGCTCTACTGGGGCGATACCGGTGTGGCACACCATCTGGCCCAGATCGCGCAGCCGCAAGGGGCACAGCTTGAGAACCTCGTGTTGCATGATCTACTCGCCTGGCGTGATGCCCGGCTCGAGCGGGCAGAGTTGACCTACTGGCGCACGGCGAGCGGAGAAGAAGTGGACCTCGTCGTGGAGGCCGATGGCCGACTTCTACCCATCGAGATCAAGGCCAGCGCGCGCCCGCGACTCGCGGATGCAGCTTCGCTCCGCTCATTCCGCGAAGAGTACGGGAAGCGCTCGCGGCCGGGGCTCCTGCTTCACACGGGGACCGAGACGCGCTGGTTAGCGCCCGACGTGCTCGCCGTTCCGTGGTGGCGGATCCTCTAGCCTAGAACCGCACGCCCACCGCGTGCACCAGCACGCCGCCGGGCACGGGTTCGAGTGCGGCGAGCGCGGCGCCCGGCAGCACGCGGCCGTCGCGCAGCTCCAGAAACCCGGTCGGCACCGGCCGGTTCGCCACGAAGTACACGCCGGCGCCGAAGCCGCCGAACGCGCCCATGGCGATGCCCCAGCGGATGGGCTCCAACGTGTGCTTGTCGCGCGCCAACGACACCGCACCGCCCAGCACCAGACCCGCGACCGCGCCCCAGTAGGTGGACTTGGCCACCTCGAGCACCGGGTTCTCGGCGCCCGTGCGCGTGATCGAGATGCTGCCCGACGAACGGGCCAGCAGCACCGGCGCCGTGGGCACGCCGGGAGCGGCCGCGAACGCGGCAGGCGCGAACAAGCACCCGGCCAGGGCCAGGGCGGACAGATGGCGCAGCATACGGATGACCTCCGGGGGGAGTGCGGCGCCGTGCGGGGGGCTGCTGGGCGCCGGGACAGACGGATTCATGCACTTATCGGGCGAGGCTGGCAAGCCTGAGCCGCTCCCCGCGCGGGCCCTGAGTACTGGACGTCAGGACGCACCTGCGGCACAATACTTGGCCGCAATCGCAGTGGGGAGGAGCCCGGACGGAAGGGGTTCCGGGGCGGACCAGCTACCCGCAGGGTATCGGCCGGTCGCCCGGGACTCATGAGTGGCCCGTACCCCCGCATCCAACCCCCGCAAACACAGGAGTCCGTCGTGATCGCAGCGACCGAACTGAGGGTTGGCTTCCTCATCCTCTATAACGGGAAGCCCTGCCGCGTGGCCACGGTCATGCACCGCACGCCCGGCAACCTGCGCGGTTTCGTGCAGGCCAAGTTGGTGGACATCGTCACCGGCTCGAACCAGGAGATCCGGTTCAGCACCGACGACAAGATGGAGCGCGCCGTGCTCGACGAGCACAAGCTGCAGTTCAGCTACAAGGGCGGCGACTCCTACAACTTCATGAACACCGAGTCCTACGAGATGGTCGAACTGTCGGCCGAAGTGCTGGGCGACAACGCGGGCTATCTCACCGAGGGCATGATGATCACGGCGTCGTACTTCGACGGCCGCGTGGTCGGTATCGAGCCGCCCATGTTCGTGGAGCTCAAGGTCACCGAGACCACGCCCAACATCAAAGGTGCCGCGGTGCAGAACACGTCCAAGCCGGCGATCCTCGAGACCGGCCTGGAGATCAAGGTGCCGCCGTACATCGAAGAAGGCGATCGCGTGAAGGTCGATACGCGCACCGGCGAGTTCTCCGAGCGCCTGTAGCCGCTTCACACACGTCACGACCCGCGGCAAGGCGCTCGGCAACCTGCGCGGCCGCGGGTCTGTCGTTTGCCGGTGCCGCTTCGGCGTGCGGGCCGCGCGCAACGGGGACGCGGCGTCGGACACGTGGTCGGACGCAGCGTGGGAAACACCATGGGGCACATCGTGGGAAACATCATGTGTCACACCGCGAGAGGACTCCTCGCATGACCCTGCTCGACACCATGCTGGCCGTGGATCCGGGGCTCGCCACACTGCTGGCCGAGGCGCGCGAACGCGACACCGCCGAAGCGCGCCCCGATCCCACGCACGACGTGGCGCATGCGTTGCGCGTGGCGCACTGGACGCTCAAGCTGGGCGGCGAGGCGGTGGACGCACGCGAGGCGGTGGCGGCCGCGTTGCTGCACGACGCGGTGAACCCGCCCAAGGACTCGCCCGAGCGCGCGCTGGCCAGCGAGCGTAGCGCCGCGCTGGCGCGCGCTCGGTTGGCCGGGCTCGGGTTCACGAGTGCGGCCATCGACCGCATCGCCGACGCCATTCGCGACCACAGCTTCTCGCGTGGCGCGGTGCCCGCCACGCCGCTGGGCTGCGCGCTGCAGGACGCCGACCGGCTCGAAGCGCTGGGGGCGATCGGTCTATTGCGCTGCATCTCGACCGGCGTTCGCATGGACGGCGCGTGGTTCCACGCCAGCGATCCGTGGGGCGAGTCACGCGCGCTGGACGACAAGCGCTACTCGGTGGACCACTTCTACCAGAAGCTGCTCACGTTGCCGGCCACCATGCGCACCACCGCCGGGCGCGCCGAGGCCGAACGCCGCGCGGCGTTCTTGTGCACGTTCCTGGAACAGCTCGGCAGCGAGCTGGGCAAGCCGGCGCGCAAGGCGTGACGATTGACGGGCGGATGGCGTTTGCAGGCAGCGGGGTCTGCAAGCGTCGCGGCAAGGGCTGAAG
>JBEBGT010000139.1:0-7874 GCA_040081365.1 Candidatus Eiseniibacteriota bacterium
CGGGTGCGGTCCTGGCGTCCGAGCGTGCCGCGCTCCGCAGCGAACGCACGCGCCCCGATCGCACTGCGGCCGCGCGCTCGATCGCGCGACTGTGGGCGGCCGCGTGGCCCGGGCACCCGTATGCGCAGACCGGCGCCGTGCCGCCCGCGAGCATGGATGCGCTCACCGTCGCGGATGTCGATGGCTGGCGCCGCACACAGCTCGTCGCGGGCAACGCGGTGCTGGTGATCACCGGTGCGTTCGACCCCGACAGTGCGCTGGCCGCGGTGAAGCAGCAGTTCGGCGGCCGTGCGCGCACGCGCGCGCTGGCGCCGGCGGCCGTGACGCCGCGCGCCGGCCAGCGCGGGCAGGAGCGCTTCGATGCCCCCGTGCGCTTCTGCCTGGTGGGCTGGCGCGGGCCGGGCGCGGGTGATCCCGATGCCGCCGCGCTCGAGGTCCTGGCCGCATGGTTGGGCGGCAGCCCCGAGGCGCGGCTGTCGCGCTCGCTCGTCGACGACTGGAAGCTCGCCGTGGTCACGCAGGCGGGGTTCGCCGCACAGAAGGACGGTTCGCTGTTGTGGACGCTCGTCGTCGTGTCGCCGGATGCTGATTCGTCGGCGGTCGAGACGACGCTGCTCGATGCCGCGGGTTCCGTGTTGCGCAACGCCCCGCAGGCATTCGAGGTCGAACGGACGCGCCGGCAGCTGGAGTCGAGCATGCTGTTCGCGCTGCAGACCTCGCGCCAGCGTGCCCAGGTACTGGGGGAGGCTGAGCTCTATGCGGGCGACGCCACCGCGGCCGCCCGCCGCATCGAGGCGCTGCGCCGCGTGACCGCGGCCGACCTGCAGCGTGCCGCCGCACGCATCATGACCGATCCGTCGCGTGCGATCGTGTGGATGACGCCGGCGAATACGGGAGGTGCCCGATGAAGCCAGCCGCCAAGGCGCACCTGCGCGCGCGGGTCATGCGTTCGCTGTTGCTCGCCGCCGCCGTGCTGGCGCTCACCGGTGCCGCGCTGCGCCTGCCCGCGCCGCGGACCCGTACGCTGCCGAACGGCCTGCGCGTGGTCGTGTTCCACCGCCCCGGACTGCCCGTCGTCCAGACCCAGTTGCAGGTGCCCGCCGGTATCTCGGCCGAGAGCCGGGGACATGCGGGGCTGGCGTTCCTCACCTCGCAGTTGTTGCGCCAGGGCACCACGTCGCGTTCGGCAGCCGACCTGGCCACCGAGCTCGATACGCTCGGCGCCACGCTCGCCGTGTCGGTGACTCGCGATGCCGGTCAGGTGGCCGCGGGCTGCCGCACGAGCGAGTTCGAGAGCCTGCTCGAGCTCGTGAGCGATGCCGTCATCAATCCGCTGTTCAGTGAAGACGCCTTCCAGGCGACTCGCCGCCAGGTCGCGGGCCAGCTCGGCCAGCAGGCCCAGAGCCCGATCGCCATCGCCGATGAACGGGTGGTGGCATTGGCGTTCGGCGACGGGCACCCCTACGCGCATGGCTCACGCGGCACGATGGAGTCGCTGCTCGGCTCCACCCGCGAGCAGGTGCGGGAGTTCCATCGCGATCATTGGCGCCCCGATCGCTCGGTACTCGTGATCGCGGGCGACATCGATCCGGAGCGTGCGTTCGCCTCGGCGGCCGAGTGGTTCGGCCGGTGGGGCGGCAAGGCGCTGCCGGACAGCGCGCGCGGCGCATTCCGCACGCGCAAGGGCACGATGTTGTTCGACCTCCCGGGCAGTCCGGCCACGGAGGTCCGTGCCGCACTGATCGGGCCCGGCCGTGGCACCGCCGAGTACCCGGGCTGGGTCGTGGCGCGCGAGGCGCTCGAGGGCGGACTGCTGCCCGCGGGTGCGCACGCCGTGCTGCAGCCCGCGCGCGAGGCCAGCCTGCTGGTCGTGAGTGCGAGCGCGCGGCCCGAGTCCGCCGCGGTCGTGGCGGGGCGCATCCAGCGCGCGCTGCAGTCCCTCGCTGCGCCGCTGCCGGCCGCCACGCTCAAGGCGGCGCGTCAGCGCGCCGCGGACGGATGGCCCATGTCGCTCGAGACGCTGGGGCAACTCATCTCGAGCTGGCTCGCGGGTGACGTCGCGGGCGCTCCGAGCGACCATCTGGACCGCATGAGCGCACAACTCGCGGCGGCGGCTCCCGCCGACGCGGGCCGCGCGGTGAGCGGCGGCTACACCTTGCTGCTGGCGGGTCCGGCCGAGCGCATGAAGGGCCGGCTCGGTGCGCTGGGGGTGGTCGACACCGTGACGATCGCGAACCTGTCACCGGTCGCGGGGAGCGGCCTCCAGGTCTCGGAGGAGCAGCGCCGCCGGGGACGACAGTTGGTGCAGGCCGCCGTCACCGCGCATGGTGGAGCCGCGAAGCTGGCGGCCGCCAAGGTGTCCGAGATCGCCGCCGAGCTGAATCTGTCGGTGGCCGGACAGACCATGACCGGAGAGCTCCGCACGCTGCGCGTGGACCCCGACCGGATGGTGAACCTGACCCGGTTCCTCGAGTTCGAGCACCGGCAGGTGTTGGATCGCAAGCGCGGCTGGACCTTGTCGACCGCCGGCGACTCGGCCTCGATGCTGGTGGCCGACAGCACCACGATCCTGTCGTTCCGGGCCGTGCTCGACGCCGACCTCGTGCACGTCCTGCGGGCCGCCTCGGCCCCCGGCGCGGCGCCCTATTCGGCCGGTAAGGGTGTCGTCGACAAGAAGCCGGTCGACCTGCTGGAGTTCGCCAGCGCGGACGGCTTCCGGAACCGGCTGGCGCTCGACCCGGTCACCCATCGCATCGTGACGGTCGAGAGCCTGCCTACGCCTCAGGGCGTATGGCGCGAACGCCGGCATTGGTCGGAGTATGTTCAGGTGGAGGGCGTGTGGTGGCCTCGCGAGGAAGTGCGCGAGCTCGACGGCGAACGGGTCTCGAGGCTGGTCATGCGCCAGATCATCGTGAACGACCCGGTCGACACCACGTTGTTCCGTCGTCCGCTCGTGGTTCGCGGCCAGATCCGCGGACTCGAGGAATGACCGGGAGCACCGAGATGAGCAACGCCATGGAACGATCCCGCGACGCGACAGGGCATGGAGCCCGGTGCGCACAGGGATCTTGAACATAGGAGAGCGAACATGAGCACCACCGAGAGTGAGGCCGCCGTGGCCCAGTCGACTTCGGGTACCAACGAGCAGTTGGTGTACTTCTTCGGCGATGGCGCGGCCGAGGGCCATGGCAACATGAAGGACATCCTGGGCGGCAAGGGCGCCGGGCTGGCCGAGATGACGAACGCCGGTGTGCCGGTGCCGCCGGGCTTCACGATCACGACCTCGGTGTGCCGCCACTACCACGCGAACGGACGCAAACTGCCCGCGGAGTTCCAGGCCCAGCAGGACGCCGCGCTCGCACGGCTCGAGGAGTCGTTCGGCCGGCCGCTGGGGGATGCCAGCGATCCGCTGCTCGTGTCGGTGCGCTCGGGCGCCAAGTTCTCGATGCCCGGCATGATGGACACGATCCTGAACCTGGGCCTCAACGACCGCTCGGTGCAGGGGCTCGCGACCAAGACCGGCAACCCGCGCTTCGCGTGGGACTGCTACCGGCGCTTCATCCAGATGTTCGCCTCGGTCGTCATGGACTTCCAGAAGCACGAGTTCGAGGAGTTGATCAGCGCCGCCAAGAAGCGCCGCAAGGTGAAGCTCGACACCGACCTCACGGCTGCCGACCTCGAGCAGCTCACGCTCGAGTTCAAGCGTCACGTGCGCAAGCGGGCGAACCGCGACTTCCCGCAGGACGCGCGCGAGCAGCTCGCCATGGCGCGCGACGCCGTGTTCCGGTCCTGGAACAACGACCGCGCGAACTACTACCGCAAGCAGAACGGCATTCCCGACGACATCGGCACGGCGGTGAACGTGCAGGCCATGGTGTTCGGCAACATGGGCGACACCAGTGGCACGGGTGTGGGTTTCACGCGCAACCCGTCGACGGGCGAACACCTGTTCTACGGCGAGTACCTCACCAACGCGCAGGGCGAGGATGTCGTCGCCGGCGTGCGCACGCCGCAGCCGATCGCGAAGCTCGAGCAGGAGATGCCGGGCGTGTACCGCCAGCTGCGCGAGATCACCTCGAAGCTCGAGCAGCACTATCGCGATATTCAGGATTTCGAGTTCACGATCCAGGAAGGCAAGCTCTACCTGCTGCAGACGCGCAATGGCAAGCGCACGGCGCAGGCCGCGGTGCGCATCGCGCTCGAGATGGTGAAGGAGGGCCTGATCACCGAGCAGGAGGCCATCCTGCGTGTGGAGCCCGCGTCGCTCGACCAGCTGCTGCACCCGCGCCTGGACCCCAAGCACAAGGCCAAGCTGCTCACGACCGGCTTGGCGGCCTCGCCGGGCGCGGCCGTGGGTCAGGCCGTGTTCGACGCCGACACGGCGGCCGAGCGCGGTGCCAAGAAGGAGAAGGTCATCCTGGTGCGCAAGGAGACCACGCCCGACGACATCCATGGCATGGACGCCGCGCAGGGCATCCTCACGGCCACCGGCGGCATGACCTCGCACGCGGCCGTGGTCGCGCGCGGCATGGGCAAGCCGTGCGTGTCGGGCGCCGGTGCGGTGCACGTCGACGAGCATGCCCAGCGCATGACGGTCGACGGCGTCGTGATCAAGGCGGGCGACTGGATCACGCTCGATGGTTCGACGGGCAAGGTGTTTCAGGGTGCCGTCCCCACGATCGACGCCGAGGTCTCGGGCGAGTTCGGGGAGTTCATGGCGATCGTCGACAAGCACCGCCGCCTGGGCGTGCGCTCGAACGCCGACATCCCGCGCGATGCCCTGAAGGCGCGCGAGTTCGGCGCCGAGGGCATCGGGCTGTGCCGCACCGAGCACATGTTCTTCGCCGAGGATCGCCTGCCGCAGGTCGTGCGCATGATCATGGCCGCGCCGCGCACGAAGGCGCTGCAGGACAAGCTCGACGCCGCGACCAAGGCGCTCGAGGGCGCGTCGCCGAGCGAGCAGAAGGCGCTCAAGGCGGAAGTCGCCCTGCTCAAGAAGCAGCTGGCGGGACCGCTCAAGGATTACCTGGGCGCGCTCGCCAAGTTGCTGCCGTTCCAGCGCGCCGATTTCCGTGGCCTGTTCCGTGCAATGGACGGCTACCCGGTCACCATTCGCACGCTCGACCCGCCGCTGCACGAGTTCCTGCCCAAACGTGAGGAGCTCATGGTCGACATCGCGCGCTTCCCGCGCGCGACGGCGGCGCAGAAGAAGGACATGGCCAAGCGCTACCGGCTCACGGTGGCGCAGTTGAAGAAGGGCATGCCCGAGCTGCTGCTGCGCGTCGAGGAACTGCACGAGTTCAACCCCATGCTGGGGCATCGCGGCTGCCGCTTGGGCATCACGTACCCGGCGATCACCGAGATGCAGGCGCGGGCGATCTTCGAGGCCGCCAGTGAAGTCGTGGCCAAGGGTGGCAAGGTGATGCCCGAGGTCATGATCCCGCTGGTCGGCACGGTGCAGGAGCTCGAGAACCAGGCCGCGATCGTGCGCCGCGTGGCCGAGGAGACCATGGCGAAGACGGGCGTGACGTTCGCCTATCGCGTGGGCACCATGATCGAAGTGCCGCGCGCGGCCGTGACGGCCGAGCGGATCGCCGGAGTCGCCGAGTTCTTCTCGTTCGGCACCAACGACCTCACGCAGATGGCATTCGGCTATTCGCGTGACGATGCCGGCAAGTTCCTGCCGGAATACGTCGAGAAGAAGATCCTGCCGACCGACCCGTTCGTGTCGATCGACCAGGACGGCGTGGGCGCGCTCATGGAGATGGCGGCGAAGGGCGGCCGCAAGGCGCGCACCAAGTTGAAGCTGGGCATCTGTGGCGAGCACGGTGGCGACCCGGCGAGCGTCGAGTTCTGCCATCGCATCGGGCTCGACTACGTGTCGTGTTCGCCGTTCCGCGTGCCGATCGCGCGGTTGGCGGCGGCCCAGGCGGCGGTGCGTGGCACGGCGGCCGAGGCCGATCGCCGCTAGCTGGGCATCGAGAAGTGAAGCGCCGCCCCGGAGTGCGAGTGCACTCCGGGGCGGTGCGGTTTCCGGGCGCGTCTGCACGCCGAGCGGCTATGCTGCACGCATGCTCACGATCGACGTCCTGATTCCCGCCCGCGACGAAGCGGCCGCGCTGCCGCTCGTGCTCGCGGACCTGCCGCGCACGGGCGACGGGTGGCGCGTTCGGCGCGTGGTGGTGGTCGACAACGGCTCGCGGGATGGCACGGCGGACGTGGCACGTGCCGCTGGCGCGGAGGTCGTGACCGAACCGGTGCCGGGCTATGGCCGCGCCTGCCTGGCAGGTCTCGCGCACATGGCGGCCTGTCCGCCGGACGTCGTGGTGTTCCTGGATGGTGACCACAGTGACGACCCCGCCGACCTGCCGGCCCTGCTCGTACCCCTCGCGACGCGCCAGGCCGAACTGGTGATCGGTTCGCGCGTGCGGGGTGAGCGCGAGCCCGGCGCATTCACGCCGGTGCAGGAGTTCGGCAATCGTCTGTCGTCGCTGCTCCTGCGCTGGCTGTGGGGCGTCGAGGCCACCGATCTGGGTCCGTTCCGCGCCATCCGCTGGTCGGCGCTGCAGGCGCTGCGCATGCGCGACCCGGACTTCGGCTGGACCGTGGAGATGCAGGCGCGCGCGGCGCACGAGGGCGTGCCGTCGGTGGAGGTGCCGGTGCGCTACCGCCGGCGGCGGCGGGGCCGCTCGAAGATCGCCGGCACACTGGTGGGCTCGGTACGGGCGGGCTACAAGATCCTGGCCACCATCGCCCGGGTGCGTTCGGAGGACTGAGGCGGCGGCTTTCGCGCGGCGCGGCTGCTTCGGCACTGGGGGTGTCGATCGGCGACCGCCGTTTCCATTGGGCACACGCTCGAGCCGCGCCGGTGGCGGCCCGGGCCGCGCGCGTGCGGCGCTGGTGGCGTCGGTGCGCGGGTGCGGCTTAGACTCGTGGGCGAATCCCCGCGGGGCCGCACGCAGCGCCCCGCACCCGTCCTGCCGGATCCGGAGAAGCCCGCACCCCATGTTCATCGAGGAGTACCTGGTCGAGCTGCGCCGCGAGCGCTTCGCGCCCGCCGCGCTGCTCACCTACGCGCGCCGCGTGGGGGCCCGGGTGCGCTCGGACGTGCTCGCGAACCCGGGGGCCGTGCGCTCGATCTGGGCGGTGGGCCTGGCGTTCTTCGCGGCGGCGTTTCTCGCGAGCATGGGAATGGCGCTGGCGTGGGACCGCGACCTGGCCGAACGCTTCTTCTTGCACACCGCGCTCTGGATGCTGCCCGCGTTCACGTTCGTGACACTGTTCGTGGGACACCTGCGCGATGCCGGCGGACACCGGCTATCGGGGCTCAACATCCCGCTCGTGCTCACGCTGGCGCGCGTCTCGCTGGTGCCGGGCATCGCGGTGTTCCTGGTCGACCGCCACTTCGTGTGGGCGCTCGCCCTCTACGTGCTGGCGTCGCTCACCGATGTGTTCGACGGCTACCTGGCGCGGCGCTGGAAGCAGACCACGGCGCTGGGCACTGTGCTCGATCCCCTGGTCGACATCGTGTTCAATCTCACCATGCTCGCCGGGCTCGCGGCGGCCGAACTCCTCGACAGCTGGGTGTTCTGGGTCGCCGTGCTGCGTTACGGCATCCTCCTGGTGGGCGGCTCGGGGCTCTACCTGTTCGTGGGCCCGCTGCGCGTGCAGCCCACGTGGTTCGGGCGCATGACCGGCGTGGTCATGACCACGCTCATCGCGTTGTTCACATTGCTCGTGGCGGTGCGCGGCCCATTGGGTGAAGGGCTCACGCGTCTCACCGAGATCGCGCTCGGCGTGCTGTTGTCGGCCACCGTGCTGCAGGTGCTCGTGCTCGGCTGGTACAACCTGCGTCTGCTCACGGGGGCGGTGAA
>JBEBGT010000140.1:0-7866 GCA_040081365.1 Candidatus Eiseniibacteriota bacterium
ACACACCCCAGGTGATCGCGTCCACGCCCATCGGCAACACGATCGTGACGCAGGCGGGCAAGAACGGCGAGGCGCTGGGCCGCATCGACCTGAGCTTCACGCGCAGCTCGAGCCTCGCGGAATGGAAGCTGCTCACGCGCAGTGCCTCGGTCGCCACGGTGAGTGACACCGTGGCCATCGACCCGGACATGCGCACGCTGGTCGCGCCCTACGCGCAGGCCGCGCGCGAGCTGCTCGACCGCGTGGTGGCGGAAGCACCGCGCGCGCTGGCCGCGCCCTACGGTCGCTTTGGCGACAACCCGCTGCTGCGGCTCATCCATCGCTGCCAGCTCGACGCCTCGGGCGCCGATGTGTCGCTGGCCGCGATGTTCGAGCCCGCGCAGGTCATCGCCGCGGGCCCGGTGCGCCGGCGCGACCTGCTGCGGCTCTACCCGTACGACAACTCGCTCGGCGTGGTGGAGCTCACCGGCGCCGAGCTCAAGGCCACGCTCGAGCATGCGGCCGCGATGCTCAACGACTACGCCTACGACGGCAGCACGCCGCTCCTGAGGCCCGAGGCTGCCGGCTACCAGTTCGACACGGCATACGGCGTCGAGTACGAGATCGACCTCACGCGCGCCGCCGGCGCGCGCATCGTGAACCTGAAGTGGAAGGGCCAGTCGCTCGATCCCGCCACCAAGCTCAAGGTGGTGGCCAACTCCTACCGGCTCGCCGGCGGCGGCGACTACCTGCCGCTACGCCGCGCGCGCCAGGTGTGGAAGACGAACTCGACCATGCCCGAGCTGCTGCTGCGCTGGGTCGTGGAACACCCCACGCTCGAGGTCACCGGCGAGCCCAACTGGACGCTGCTCCCCGACTACGCCGGCGCGCCCGAACGCGCGCTGCTCGACCGGCTGGTGCGGCTCGGCGTGGCGCCGCGTGCCGAGTTGCTGCGGCTGGGCGCAGCGAAGCCCGCGCGGCGCGTGGACCTGGTGTACTGGCTCGCGCGAGCGTTCGACATGCGCTCCAAGAAGCCGTCGGGCGCCTGGCGCGACGTGCCGGATTCACTCCAAGTGTGGCTCGACGGCATCCTCGCCAAGGGCGTGCTCGGACCCATCGCCGCGGCCGACCGCTTCGACACCTACAAGCCCGCGACCATCGGGCTCGTGCTCGACTGGTCCGAGCGCACGGCCCGCGCGTATCGGTTCGGTTTGCATGGAAAGTCGGCCGACCTGGCGTTCCGGCGCGGCTTGTTCACCGGCGTGAGCGGCGCCGGTGCGCTGGAAAGTGCCTCGCCGCTGACGCGGGCGCAGTGGCTGGGCGTGCTCGCCAACCTGCGCTTCCCCAGCGTGCGGCTGCTCGAGACCACCGACTTCCACGGCGCGATCCTGGGCGGCACGCGCGAGCGGCGCAGCCAGCGGCCCACCGGCGGCAGCGTGGCGCTGGCCGCAGCCATCGCACGCGAGCGCGCCGTGAACCCCGAGGGTACGGTGCTGCTGGATGGCGGCGACCTGTTCCAGGGCACCATGATCTCGAATCTCCAGTACGGCCGGCCCGTGGTCGAGCAGATGAACGCGCTCGGGTACACCGCGGCGGCGGTGGGCAACCATGAGTTCGACTGGGGCGTCGACACGCTCGTGAGCCGCGTGCGCGAGATGCGCTTCGCCGCGCTGGGCGCCAACATGTTCGAGCGCAAGACCAACAAGCTGCCCAAGTGGGTGCGCAGCGACACCACGGTGTTCCGCCGCGGCGTGAAGGTGGGCATCGTGGGTCTGGCCTATCCCGGCACGCCGCGCGTGACCATGCCCGCCAACGTGGCGCACCTGCGCTTCGATGACGACTCCACCGTGGCCGCGCAGGTCAGCGCACGGCTGCGGAAGGCCGGTGCCACGGTGGTCGTGGGTGTGGGACACATCCCGGCCGAGACCGATTCGCTGCGCCATGCGCGCGGCGACCTGGCACGGCTCGGGAAGATCCGCACCATCGATGCCTGGCTCGGCGGGCACAGCCACAACGTGGTCGACGACCGTGTGGAGGGTCGCCCCATCCTGATCGCGGGCGCGACGGGCCAGTACCTGGCCGTGGCCGACCTGCTCGTGGACCCCGTACGGCAGAAAGTCATCGAGAGCAGCGCGCGCATCTACACGGTGTATGCCGACGGCCCCGCGGACAGCGTCTGGACCGCGCGCGTGACGCGCTGGAACGCCAATGTGGCCCCGGTCGCGGCCACCGTGCTCGGCGACGCGGCCGTGCCGCTCCACCGGCGCCGCCCCGAGGCCACGATCGGCGACTTCATCTGCGATGCCATGCGTGCCGACGCCAAGGTCGACGTGGCGCTGCAGAACCCCGGCGGCATGCGCGCCGATCTCGATGCCGGGCCCATCACGCGCGGCGACGTGTACGCCATCATGCCGTTCGACAACACCATCGTGACCGTGGAGCTCACGGGTGCGCTGCTGCGGCGCGCGCTCGAACAGTCGCTGCACAACCAGCGCATCACGCAGGTGAGCGGCATCCGGTACGAGATCGACTCGTCGAAGCCGGACTTCCAGCACATCACGAAGCTCACGCTCGCCGACGGCACGCCGATCGACGACGCGAAGACCTACACCGTGGCCGCCAACAACTTCATGGCCTCGGGTGGCGACAACTACGACGCGCTGGCCCAGGGCAAGAACCGCACCGAGACCGGGCGCATGATCCGCGACGCCATCGAAGCGTGGGTGAAGCAGCAGTGCGCGGGCGGCAAGCCGCTCGAGCTGAAGGGCGACGGCCGCATCGTCAGCGTGGGCGGTCGGGCTCTCGAGTAGCGGCCAGCGCCAGAACGGAACGGGCGGCCGGGGACTCCCCCGGCCGCCCGTTCCTGTCGATCGCGGACCGTGCCTGCCGGGTCAGCGCGAACCGGTGTCTGCCGCGGGCGCGCCGCTCGACGCGTCGTTCGGCGCCAGCGAGATGCCCGCCTTGCCGAAGTAGGCCCGCACGCCGGTCGCCAACTGGTTCGCCATGCGCGCCTGGAACGCCGCGTTCTTCAAGAGCAGCACCTCGCGCGGATTGTTGATGAACGCCGTCTCGACCAGGGCGCTCGGGAACTCGACGCTCTTCAGCACCCGGAAGCCGGCCTGCTTGATGCCGCGCGACTCCACGCGGCGGTCGGCGGCCATGTGGTCCAGGAGCGTCTCGGCCAGCATCTGGCTGCGCTCGAGCATGGCATTGCGCTTGACCTCGTAGAGCACGCCCACGACGTCATCCTCGGCCTGGGGCGACACGCCACCCACCAGGTCGGCGGCATTCTCGGAGTCCGCCAGGTCCTGGTCGGCCTGGTCCGAAGCGCCCTTCAACGACAGGAAGTACACCTCGGAGCCGCTGCCGCGGCCGCGCCGGCGCGACGAGTTGCAATGGATGCTGATGAACAGGTCGGCCTTCATCTTCTCGGCGATCTTGTAACGCTCGGTGAGCGGGATGAAGAAGTCGCCGTCGCGCGTGAGCACCGCGCGCACCCCCGGCACGTTGTTGAGCGTGTCGGCGAGCCGGCGGGCAATGGCGAGGGTGACGTTCTTCTCGTGCACCGGGCCGGGCCCGCGCGCGCCGTAGTCCTCGCCGCCGTGACCGGCGTCGATCACCACCAACCGCACGCGCGTCTTCTTCTTGCCCTGCGCGATGGCGGTGAGGCGCTTCTCCTCGGCGGCCTTGGCGCCGGGCCGCAGCACGTCGACCACCACGCGGAACGGCTTCTCGCTGTCCGCAGCGAGCGTGAAGACATGGAACGACGAGCCGGGCACGAGCTGGATCCAGAACCGCACACCGTTGGCGTCGAAAATGGGACGCACGGCGGTCACCGCGCTGTCGGCCAGCCCGAGCTCGGTGGGCACTCCCGCCGCCGCGCTGATGCCCGGCGTGGGCACGGCCACCACCAACTGGGCGCTGCTGCCGGAGTCGGGTGCGACGAACGTCACCGGCGCGCTGAAGTCGAACACGACGCGCGTACCGCCGGGGCTGGTCCAGGTGCGCATGCCGGTGAGCTGCACGTTGCCGACCGACGCGTTGCCGACTGGCGTCGTACCGGACTGAGCACGTGCGCCGGCCGGTGCGAGCAAGAGCGAGCAGGCGAGGCCCAGCACGGCCGCGAGGCCTCGCGCGAGGAGACTGGGATTCGTGCGCAGCGTCATATGCAGTCCTATGAACCCTTCCCGCCGTCCATGGCGTGACGGGAGGCGGCACGACGCCGCCTCCCGCCCGAGTCCTGATGTTCTTACCGCCGGAGACGCTACTTGTCGAGCTTGAGCGTCTCGAAGCGGCTTGCGCCATTGCGGGTCACGATCAGCACGACCGGCTTGCCGGCCTTGCGGACCTTGGCCACCTGGGCGCGGAACTCCGCGGCGCTGTTCACGGCGACGCGGTTCACTTCCTCGATGATGTCGTTGGCCTGGATGTCCTTCTCCTGGGCCTCGCTGTCGTCCGCGACTTCGGTGACGCGCACGCCGCTCTGCACCTTGAGCTCGGTCTTCTCGGCGGCCGTCAGGTCGCGCACGGTCATGCCGATGTCGCCGGCCTCGTCGCCCGGCGAGGGCGCGATCTGCGCGTTGGCCACGCGGTCGTCGCGATCGGTGAGCGTCACATCCGCCGTGACACGCTTGCCGTCGCGCAGGACACCGAGGCGCACCTTGGTGCCCGACGGCGTGTCGGCGATCTTGAGGCGGAACTTGTCGCGGTCGTTGACCGGCGAGCCGTTCATCTCGACGATGACGTCGTTGTGGATGATGACGCCCTGCTGGTTGCCGAGCCCGAAGCCCTCGGCGATCTCGGGTGTCATGTTGGCCAGCGTCACGCCCATCATGGCGCGCTTGACGGTGCCATGCGCCACCAGCTGCTCGGCGATGTGCTTGGCGAGGTTGATCGGGATCGCGAAGCCGATGCCCTGACCGCTCGTGTTGATGGCGGTGTTGATGCCGATCGCCTCGCCGCGGGCGTTGCACAGCGGCCCGCCCGAGTTGCCGAAGTTGATGCTGGCGTCGGTCTGGATGAAGTCCTGGTACTCGGGCGTGCCGCCGAAGATGTTGAGGTTGTTGCGGCCCTGCGCCGAGATGATGCCCACCGTGACCGAACCGCGCAGGTCACCGAGCGGATTGCCGATCGCGATGGCCCAGTCGCCGACGCGCAGCTTCTCGGAGTCGCCGAGCGGCAGCACCGGCAGGTTGGAGCCCTCGATCTTGATCACGGCGACGTCGGTGGCGGGGTCGGTGCCCACGGTGGTGGCCTTGAACGTGCGGCCGTCGTTGAGCGTGACCTTGATCGTCTCGGCGTCCTTCACGACGTGGTTGTTCGTGAGGACACGGCCTTCCTTGTCGATGATGAAGCCCGAGCCCGACGACGGCACGCGCTGCTGGCGCGGGGCCGGCTGGCCGAAGAAGCGCTTCATGAACTCGTCGGACGGATCGCCACTGTCACCGCCCACCTTCTTGGTGACGTCGATGAACACGACCGCCGGCAGCGCGCGCTCGATGACCGACACGAACGGGCTCTCGGGGATCGGGGCGGAGTTGGAGACGGCGGCGAGTTCGGCGCTGGCAGCCCGGGAGGCACGCGGCAGGTTGAGCCCGGCGCTCAGGCCCAAGCCCAGCACGAGCCCGGCGGTGATGAGCGCTGCGGCTCCGAGGAAGTAGTGGCGAGGGGTGGTGACCCGATTGCCGTTCATCTGGGGCTCCTCCGTTGCGACGGGTTTGGACTCTTGCATCGGCAGAACTCGGCTCGGAATCGAGCCCGGACTTGGGATCGAGCACAGGTCTCGAGCATGGAGCAGCTTACGTTCCAGCATGTCCCGCCGGAAGCGGAACGCTGTCAGAGGCCCGTCAAATGCGCCCGGGCGCCGCACGCCCGCGTGCGGGGCGCGCGTCGGAGCCTTCGATAGGGCCGCCCCGCGCAGGGTTGCAATAAGCCTTTGTGACGTCCACCGGCGCGGGTCATGGGGGGCCCGCTGCGGGCCGGGCACGCGCGACGCCGGTCTCGCGCCCCCACGCCGCCCGCTTCGGGTGCGGGCCGGGCTCGCGCGATGCCACGAGCGGAACGCGCACCACAGGCACGGCGCGCGACCGGGACGAAGCGAGCGACCCGTGCGATGCGCGCCCGAAGCGTGCCGCGCCCGCCGCACGCGGCATCGCCACGGCGGGGCGCGCACTCCGGGCCAACCCGACCCACTTCGGCCCCCGGTTGGCCTCGAGCGACACGCGCGGTCTATCCTGCGCGGTCATGCACGCAGGCTCCGTGTTCTTCATCTCCGACGCCCATCTCGGCGTGGACCCCGCCGAGCGCGAGGAAGCGCGTACGGCACGGCTCCACAGCTTCCTCGAGTCGTTGCCGGGCCGGGCCTCGTCGCTCTACATCGTGGGCGACCTGTTCGACTTCTGGTTCGAGTACGGCACCGCGATCCCGCGCCGCTACTTCCACACGCTCGCACTGCTCGACCGGCTGCGCGCGAGCGGCGTGGACATCGCCTACCTGAACGGCAACCACGACTTCTGGCTGGGCACGTTCTTCCGCGACTCGCTCGGGATCCGCACCATCGACGGTGCGGTGACGGTGGAGGCCCAGGGCCGCCGGCTGTGGATACACCACGGCGACGGCATCGTGGGCGGCGACCTCGGCTATAAGGCGCTGCGCGCGGTACTGCGTTCGCGCGCCTGCATCGGGCTCTACGGCCTGCTGCACCCCGACCTCGGCATCCCGCTCGCGCTCACCGTGTCGCGCTGGTCGCGCAAGACCGGCGGCGACGAACCGCTGCGGCCCGAGAAGCTGTGGCGCGAGCTCGCGGAGCCGCGCTTCCGCGACGGCTTCGACGCCGTGCTCGTGGGCCACTTCCACCACGCGTACGAACGGCGCGAGCCGCAGGGCGAGTTCTTCATCCTGGGCGACTGGATGAGCCGCTTCACGTACGTCGAGCTGGCCGCGGGCAAGCTCGAGATGAAGACCTGGCCGGCTCCGGCCTGACGGCTCCCTAGAAGTTCGCCGACAGCGAGAAGCGGTGCGTGTCCTCGAGCTCGAGCTTGCTGGGCACGTACGCGTAGTCCACGCGCAGCGCCTTGGTGCGCCAGCCCGCGCCCGCGCTCCAACTGGCGATGTCGTCGTTGGCGCGGACGCCGAAGCGGATGGCGGCACCGGCCGCGGCGTCGAGCTCACCACCCGCGGCCACGACCACGTTGCGGCCCTGCGTGGCACGCGCCTCGAGCGCCAGCAAAGCGCTCAGGTTCGAGAACGCGGCATGCGTGTACGACACCCCGCCCTGCATGGCGGCCGGCAGATTCACGCGGTCGCCCTGCACGCCCTCGAGTTCGAAGTGCCCGGCGGGCCCCACATTGTGCACGCTGAACGAGGCGCGTGCGCCCGGCAGCGCGGCCACGTTCCAGGCCACACCGCCGCCCAGCGCCCACGTGCCCGCGGCCAGATCGGCCACGCGTTCGCGCACGGCTTGCGCGGTGAAGCCGATGCTCACGCCACCCGAGAGCTGGCGGCCGTAGCCGAGCAGGAACTCGAGGTCGTGCGCGCCGAACGAACCGACGAGATTTCCGAGGTCGTCGCGCTCAGGGATCGGCTCGCTGTACATGGCCCGTAGCGAGGCCGCGAGCCCGCCGCCGAACAACCGGCCGGCGACCGCGGCCTGGTCGTGGCGCAGGTGTTGGTAGGTCTCGGTGTGCGTACCCGCGAACTGCGTGCCCTCGAACGTCGCCAGACCGGCCGGATTCCAGAACGCCGCCTCGGCCCCCTGGGCCACCGAACCGTAGGCCCCACCCATGGCCGCCGCGCGTGCACCGGCGGGTACCTCGAGGAACGCGAAGCCGGGCGGGGCCGCCAGCACCGGCACCGCGGCGGACAGGGCGGCAAGAGCGAACACGAGCA
>JBEBGT010000639.1:0-2041 GCA_040081365.1 Candidatus Eiseniibacteriota bacterium
GCCCTGCGCTTCGAGTTGCTGGCGCACCTTGGCGATCTCGTGCCCCGTGACGTCCGGCATCACGAACACCTCGGGCGCGGACCCGGACGACAACAACAGCGCCACCGGCGTACCGCGCGGCAACAAGCTCTCGGCCGGCGGATCGGTGCCCACCACCAGCCCCTCGGCCACGGCGTCACTCGGTGCACGCGTGACGCCGCCCAGCTTGAGGCCGGCCTGCTCCAGCAGCATCTCGGCGCCGCGGCGCGATTCACTGGAGAGCGCCGGCACGTTGCTGAACTCCTCGCCCATGCTCACGGTGACGCTCACCCGGGCCCGCACACGCACCGGCGTGCCGGCCAGCGGGTCCTGCAGCACGATCTGGCCGCGCGGCACCGAGGCATCGAAGCGCTCACCGGCGCGCGACAACCCCAGGCCGATCGGGGCCAGCGCCTTCTCGGCCTGCTCCACCGTGAGGTGCGCGAGGTCCGGCACGCGCACCTCGCCCGCGCGATGGATGAAGCGCGGCATGACCAGACTGTTGAACACCATGAGCCCGACCACGAACGCCAAGAGCGCCGTGGCCACCGTCTGCATCGTCTCGCGCACGTGGCGCGGGACGATGCGTTTCGGTGTCTCGCTCACGGCTTGCGCAGCCGCGCGGCGAACGCGCCGTCACAGCCGTGCAGGTGGGGCAGCACGCGCATGAAGCCCTCGCTCGTGACCACCGTGTCCGGCACCGCGCCGGCCACGGTCTCGATCTTCCAGCCCGGATGCTCCGACAGGAAGCGCGCGACCACGTGGTCGGTCTCCTCGGGCTCGAACGAGCACACGCTGTACACCAGCAGCCCGCCCGGGGCCACGTGCCGGGCCGCCGAACGCAAGAGCTCCAGCTGCACCGGCGGCATCTCGGCCAGCACTTCGGGGCCCTTGCGCCAGCGCGCGTCGGCGCGGCGTGCGAGCACGCCCATGCCGCTGCACGGCGCATCCACGAGCACGCGATCGAACGGCATCGGGAACTCGTAGGTGCGGCCGTCGCCATGCACCACGTGCACCGCGGTCATGCCCAGCCGGTCAAGCGTCGTCTGCAGCGTGGCCACGCGATGCTCGTCGCGTTCGAGCGCCCACACCTCGCCGTCGTCGCCGATCAGCTCCGCGAGATGGCTGCTCTTGCCGCCCGGGGCCGCGCACAGGTCCAGGATGCGATCGTGCTTCTGTGGCGCCACGACGCGCGCAACCAATGCCTCGCTCTCGTCCTGCGCCGTACACAGGCCTTCACGGAAGCAGTGCAGCGCGCCCGGCGAGTGATGCCCCTCGACCCACACCAGGTCGGGCGACAGCTCGGCCTTACGGGCCTCCACGCCCTCTTTAGCGAGCAGCTCGATAAGCTCCTCGCGCGAGTTCTTGAGCGTGTTCGCACGCAGCCCCGTGGGCACCGTGCGGTTGTCGGCCGCCAGCAGAGCGCGAGTCTCGGCCGGGCCGAAACGCTCGAGCCAGCGCTCGGTGATCCAGAGCGGATGTGAGCCCGACGCCGCCAGGTCCGCGGCGTCGTCGCCCTCGGGCCACTGGATGCTGTCGCGCTCCTCGGACAACCGCCGCAGCACGCTGTTCACGAGCCCGGCAGCACCCGGATGCGCGTACTTGTGCGCCAGCTTCACCGACTCGTCGACCGCGGCGTGCATGGGCACGCGATCGAGGAACAGGATCTGGTAGGCGCCGAGCCGCAGGATGTTGCGGATCCACGGCTGCGTGTTGGCCAGCCCCACGTGCACGCGCGCATCGAGCGCCAGGTCGAGCCGGCCGCGCCAGCGCAGCGAGCCCTTCACGAGTTCGTGCAGCAGCGCCTTGTCGCGCGGGTCGGCGCCGGGGCGCGCATGCGCGCCGTCGAGCAACCGATCGCTGAACGCGCTGCGCGTGTCGACCGCGTGCAGGATGCGCAACGCGGCCTCACGCGGATCGCTCGGCAACGACGGGCCGTCGGTGGCCGAGAACGTGACCGTCGGCGATGCCACGCCGGCCGGCCTCGCGTTCGTCTCGACGAGCGGCGCCTGCACGACCGCCT
>JBEBGT010000003.1:0-27676 GCA_040081365.1 Candidatus Eiseniibacteriota bacterium
GAACTGGCCCCGGAGCCCACGAGTTCGCCGCGAGTGAAGCGCGCGGACCGCCGTCCCGGTGCCGCATGCGCATTGCCGGTCGCGGCCGAGCGTCGCCGTACGGGCGAGCGCGCGACGCACCGCTCGCATGACACTCGCAAACCCGAGAAGCGCCGGTTCACGGGTGTGGCGTCATTCTACGGAGCGGCGTTCGCCAACCGGCCCACGGCGAATGGCGAGCGCTTCGACCCGCACGCCATGACCGCCGCGCACCGCACGCTGCCGTTCGGCACGCGGGTGCGCGTGACCAATCTCGAGAACGGCCGGCAAGTGGTGGTGCGCATCAACGACCGCGGCCCGTACCGCAAGGGCCGCGTGCTCGACCTGTCGCGCGCCGCGGCACGCAAGCTGGGGTTCGTCGAGGACGGTATCGCCCAGGTTCGCATCGAGGTGCTCAAGGACAAGAAGCGCCGCCGCGAGCATCGCATGGACGACATGCAGGCCGACGCGCGGCCGGGCGGCTCGGGCGGCATCCGCACCCGCCTATAGCCGGACGGCGCGTGCGCCCGAGGCAGGCGGCCGAGCGACCACGGGACCGGCGAGCACAGGACATCGCGAAGTCCCTTCTCGCAGTCCGTGAAGTGAACACGCTCCACCCGCGAACCGAACGCCCCGCCGAGCCGAAGGCTCCGCGGGGCGTCTCGAGGTGTGGCGTGCCGCTCGCCGGGACTACTTGCCGGTGAAGTTGCCCTTGCGCTTCTCGACG
The DNA here is from genome assembly GCA_040081365.1 of Candidatus Eiseniibacteriota bacterium. Lineage (GTDB taxonomy): Bacteria > Eisenbacteria > RBG-16-71-46 > RBG-16-71-46 > RBG-16-71-46 > JAIOPA01. The sequence continues at coordinate 746 of JBEBGT010000003.1, forward strand.
TACGCCGCGATGCCTTCCTTGGCGTCTTCGCCCTGGAACAGCAGCTGCTGCAGCTCACGCTCGACCGCCAGCGCGGACTCGAACGGGATCTCGGCGCCGCTCTGCACGGCACGCTTGATGCGGCCGACCGCCTTGGAGGCCTTGTTCGGCGGGCAGAACGACTCGGCGTAGGTCTGGATGCGCTCCATGAACGTGGCCGTGTCGGGGCTGTCCCAGATCTCGTTGATGATGCCGAGATCGAGGGCCTTCTCGAAACCGAACACCTCGGCCGTGACCATGAGCTCGATCGCCTTGCTCTTGTTGACCAGACGCGTCAGCCGCTGCGTGCCGCCCGTGCCCGGCAGGACGCCGAGGTTCACTTCGGGCAGACCGACCTTGCCCGCACCCTTGCGCGCGATGCGGATGTCGGCCGCCATCGCGATCTCGAGCCCGCCGCCGACCGTGTGGCCGTTCAGCGCCGCGATGACCAGCTTGGGCGTCTGCTCGAAACGGTTGAGCGTCTCGTTGGCGTGCAGGCAGAAGTAGTACTTGAATGTCGGGTCGGCGGTCTTGAGCATGTTGATGTCGGCGCCCGCACAGAAGAACTTCTCACCCGAACCGCGGATGACGATGACATGCACCGCATTGTCGAAGCGCGCCTTGAGGATGGCCTCGTCGATCTGGCGCATCATCTCGTGCGTGTAGCAGTTGCCGGGATCGAACGTCAGCTCCAGCGTCATGACCCCGTTCTTGACGGACGTGACGACGAGCTTGGTCTGCGTGGATTCCATGGCGGGTGCCCTCGTGAGTCGGGTGTGGTGTGGCAGCGACCGGTGGCGGGCCCGCGCGAGTCGGGGGCCAGGCGGCCAGGTCGCGAGAAAGGCGTCATGAGGAACGCGGGCGCGAGTATAGGAGCCTGCCGGAAGCAGCGTCAACGCTTGCCGGAGCACGTTCCGACCGCGATCGGCGCGGCTCTGGCGACGATCGCGTGGTGCGCCCCCGCCCCGCCCGCGCGCGCCGGCACGTCCGCCCGCGGCGCCGGCGGTTGGCGGACGCGCGTGAGGCTGGCGTGAGCCGGGCCACCCACGCTGGCCCCAGCACCGCCCGGCGCGTTCCAGGCACGCTCGCGTCGAGCACGCATGCCGATCGCCTGCGTGGCGTGACGCTGTACCTGGACCGCGGCACGGACGCCACGGGCCTCGGCGAGAACCGCACGCTGCACACGAGGCTCGCTTCACCGGGTGTGGCGCAGGCCTGAGCCGAGTGCCCGGGCAATCACCACTGGGCTCACTCCCGCGCGCATCTGCCGTCGTCGCGGAGCGGTGGTCGCGCGCGGCATGCCCCAGCACGGTGCGCGGGATCGCATGCGCTTCGTCGCAAGCGCGAGACCGGTAGGCCGGGCCTCGGGGCCGATCCGACCGAGCGAGCGAAAACTGGTCGATTCGTGCGTCAAGGGGTCGCGGCGGCCGACGAGTTGATCGCCCGGGCGCCGCGCGAACATCGGGCAACAAAAAACCTCGGTCGCGGGGCTGCTGTGCCCGTTGCCCGAGGAAGACTGTAACAATAGTATTTGCCCGCAGGGCCGTGGCGTCAAGGGGTGGGGAGCGATTTTTGTTATCGTTCCATAACTCGTTTCCCTGCAGGCAGTTGGTTGTGCTCGCTGGGTCGCGTGTGCTCGAGTCCGCCGCCTGCCGACACGCATTGCCCCCTCCCGGACAACGGCTCGGACGGATCCCGGCACGGACCAGCGACCTTCCGGGCACGAAGATGGGGTTGAATCCTGAGCGCGTTTGCGTCATCCTATCGTATATCTACGATGAACGATTGAAATCGGCGATGATGTTCATCGAGACGCCACGCGCCCGGCAACACCTTCCCGAGGACCCGCTCATGAAGCTCCCCATCCTGAAGCCCGGCGCACAGGACACCGTGACGGCGTTCGATGAAGAACTCGCCTCGCTCGCCCGCGCGCTGTCGCACCCGGCACGCGTGGCCATCGTGCGGCATCTGGCCGAGCGCGGCACCTGTGTGTGCGGCCAGATCGTGAACGTGATGCCGCTGGCGCAGGCCACGGTGTCGCAGCACTTGAAGGTGTTGAAGGACGCGGGACTCGTCCAGGGCGAAGTCGATGGCCCGCGCACGTGTTACTGCCTGAACCCCGAGACCATGAAGCGGTTCCAGTCGCTGGTGGCCACGCTGCCAGCATGACCCGAGGAGATAGCGCCATGTCCGACAAGAGCACGATCCCGATGGCCGGTACGCCCACGACCGAAGCCTGCTGTGGTGATGACTGCTGTGGCGGCGGCAAGGCCAAGGTGACGTTGGCCGGCCAGCCGGTGTCCACGACCACACTCGAGCCCGGCAGCGATGTGCGCACCACCGTGCGCGAGAAGTACGGCGCGATCGCCGAAGGCAACGCGTGCGGCTGCGGTTGCGGCTGCGCCACTCCCGACGACGAGGCCGCACTGGCCGCGCTCGGCTACACGGCCGAACAGCGCGCGGCGATCCCCGAGGGCGCGGATCTCGGACTGGGCTGCGGTAACCCGATCGCACACGCCGGGCTCAAGGCGGGCGAGACCGTGCTCGACCTGGGCAGCGGCGCGGGGATCGACTGCTTCCTGGCGGCGCGCGAGGTGGGCGACACCGGCCGCGTGATCGGCGTGGACATGACGCCGGCCATGCTCGAACGCGCGCGGAAGAACCAGGCCAAGGTGAACATCCCGAACGTCGAGTTCCGGCTGGGCGAGATCGAGCATCTGCCGGTGGCCGATGCCACGGTGGACGTGATCATCTCGAACTGCGTCGTGAACCTGTCGCCCGATAAACCGCAGGTGTTCCGCGAGGCACTGCGCGTGTTGAAGCCCGGCGGCCGGCTCATGGTGTCGGACCTGGTGCTCAACCGGCCGCTGTCGGAAGCCATGCGCCAAAACGTCGACCTGTACGTGGGCTGCGTGGCGGGCGCGTCGCTCAAGGACGAGTACCTGCAGCTCATGCGCGACGCGGGCTTCCGCGACGTGCAGGTGGTGCAGGAACAGGGCTACACCGTGGGCACCGAGCACCTGCCCGAAGGCAGTGAGGAACGCGCGGCGTTCGGCGCCGTGACGTCGGTGAAGGTGCGCGCGATCAAGGGCTGAGCCGAGCTCCGAACGGGCGGGGCACCCCGGTGCCCCGCCGTCCGTTCCGCGGGCGGGCGGTGCCGGACGTGCACGAGCGATCGTGGGATTGGACGGCCTCGTGACATCCCGCGGTCCGGTCGGGGTAACATCGTGCGTCATGCGCACACCCCTTCGGCTCCTGCTCGCCTTCGTGGCGATCCCCGTCGTGCTTGCGGCCATCGCGCACGCGGGCGTGCGACGCGTGCCGAAGCCCTCCCCGCCCGCGAGTGATCCCGCGGCCTGCAGGGCGGTGCCGGGCCTGGCACCGGACGTGGCGCCGCTGCTGCGTGCGCGTGTGGCGGTGAACCTCACCAACGCGTTGCTCGAGTCACCCGCGGGCGACACCGTCGAGGTCTGCCTGTTGGTCGACACCACCGGCACGGTGCGCGAAGTCGCGCTGCCCCACCCCGGCTCACCGTTCGACGATGCGGCGCTGGCCGCGGCCCGCTGGTGGCTGTTCGTGCCCGCACAACGCGAAGGCCGCGCCGTGCCCGCGCGTGTACGGGCGCGGATCGCGATCGAGGTCCCCGCGGACGCCGAACCGCTGAACCCCGACGTCATCGTCATGGCGCGCGAAGCCGAGGCGCGGGGCGATCTGCGCGGCGCGATGGATTCGTGGACCGGCGCGCTGGCGCGCGCCGGCCGCCTGGCCGCGCTCCCTGACGAGTGGGCACTGCGCCATGAGGTCATCCGCCTTGCGATCCGGCAGGTCGAGCCGCCGGTGGTCCCCGCGGCCGCCGTGTCGCGCGCGCGACAGATGCACAACCTGATGACGCGCAACATGGCGCGACAGGACAACGCCGACTTCGCCAAGGCGCTCGATGAAGTCCTGCTCACCGCGCCATGGTACGCGGATGCCTATCGCTGGCGCGCCTCGGCGCGCGCGGCGAGCGGCGCGGCGGTGGACGCGGCGCGCGACGTGCTGTGCTACCGGCTCGCGGCGCGCGACTCCGCTGGGCGCGCGCTGGCCGAGCGGGCATTGGTGGCACTCGCCAATGCCGACACGCTGTCGGCGATGGCGATGCTCAAGAACTAGTCGCGCGTCACTCGAAGCGGCGAGCAGCCGCCGATGGTGCGCAACCATCTTCCGCGAGCGGCGCCCCGCCGAACTTCGCGGCGCGCTTGTCCACGAACGCCTTCAGCCCCTCGGTGGAATCCGCGCTCGCCCAGCATGCGGCCTGCGCGGCCGACTCGGCGTCCAGGCACTGCGTCGGCGTGCGCTCGCGTGCGGCGAGCAGCGTGCGCTTGGCCGCCCGCACGCTGGTGGCGGGTGCGGCCGCGAGCTTGGCGGCATAGCCACGCCACTCGGCGTCGAACTCGGCCGCGCGGAACACGCGCTGCACGAGCCCCAGCCGCAGCGCGTCGTCCGCGCCGATCAGCTCGCCCGTCCAGCACAGATCGAGCGCGGCCGCGGTGCCCACCAGGCCCGGAAGGTGGTAGCTGCCGCCCCAATCAGGATGCAGCCCGATCTTCACGAACGTCTCGCCGAAGCGCGCCTCGGAAGAGGCCAACCGCACGTCGCAGGCCAGCGCCAGATTGCAGCCGGCACCCGCGGCCACGCCGTTCACCGCGGCGACCACCGGGATCTCGAACGCCGCGAGCCGCGACACGATCGCGCGGCCCGCCTCGAGCAACGGCGCCAGCGCCTCGAAGCCGGCCTCACGGCTCTTGAGGTCCACCATGTGCTGCACGTCGCCGCCCGAGCAGAAGCCCTTGCCCGCCCCGGTGACGACCAGCACGCGCACGCGGCGATCGGCCGCCACGGCATCGAGTGCGGCCACCATGCGCTCGCGCATGTCGCCGGCGAACGCGTTCAGCTTGTCGGGGCGGTTGAGCGTGAGAGTGGCGACACCATGCTCGACCGCCAGCAGGATGGTGGGCTCGGCGGCGCTCATACGCGCTCCACCAGCACCGCCATGCCCTGACCGCCGCTCACGCACAGCGTGGCGATGCCGTAGCGGCCCTGGCTGCGGATGAGCTCGTGCACCAGACCCACGATGATGCGCGTGCCACTGCAGCCCGTGGGGTGCCCCAGCGCGATGCCGCCACCGTTCACGTTGAGCCGCCCGTGGTCCAGGTGCAGCTCGCGGTCGCAGGCCAGCACCTGCGCGGCGAATGCCTCGTTCAGTTCGATGACGTCGATATCAGCCAGCGTGAGCGAGTGGCGCGCCAGCAGCTTCTGCACCGCGGGCACCGGGCCGAGTCCCATGCGTGCGGGATCCACCCCCACGCTCACCGCACCCAGCACGGCGGCCTGCGGCGTCACGCCGTGCGCCTTGACGGCCGCCTCGCTCAGCACCATCACCGCCGCCGCACCGTCGGTGATCGCGCTGGCGTTGCCGGCGGTGATCGTGCCGTCCTTGCGGAACACGGGTCGCAGCTTCGCGAGCTCGTCGAGCGTGGTGTCGCCGCGGAAGTGCTCGTCGCGCTCGACCACCATGGCGCGCTTGCCCTCGCCCACCGCCACGCTCACCAGTTCGTTCGCGAAGCGGCCCTCGTCGTAGGCGCGCGCGGCGCGCTGGTTGCTGGCCTGCGCGTAGCGGTCCTGCTCATCGCGCGTGATGCCGTAGTCGCTGACCAGTGTCTCCACGGTCTCGCCCATGATCTGATTGCAGAGCGGGCACAGGTAGCCGTCGCGGTACATGGCGTCCAGCAGCGGCTCGTCGCCCAGCTTCTTGCCCCAGCGCACGTCGGGCGCCAGGAACGGGATGCTCGTCATGTGCTCGCTGCCGCCGGCCAGCACGATGTCGGCGTCGCCCAGCCGCACCAGCGCCGCCGCATTCACCACGGCCTGCAGCCCGCTCGCGCACGCCTTGTTGATCGTGTACGCAGGCACCGCATCGGCCAGCCCGGCACGGCGCACCACCTGCCGCGCCAGGTTGGGACCGTTGCCGGCCTGGCGCGCGTGACCGAACACGACTTCGTCGACCGCAGCCAGCGGCACACCGCTCTTGGCCAACGCACCGCTGGCGGCGACACCGCCCAGATGCGCAGCGCTCGAGGCCGCGAGTGCACCGCCGAAGTTGCCGATGGGCGTGCGCACCGCGCCCGCCAGGTAGACGCGAGGCGTCGACATACTGGGATCACTCCTGTGGCGTGGGGGTCAGCGCGCAGCGTGTGGGTGCCACGCGAACACGATTGCACATGAAGCGGCACTGGCGAGTGCCGCGCGCGCTCATTCCTCGCGGCGCGGTGGCCGCGGCGGACCGCCCGGCCGCGGGCCGGAACCCGGCGGACGGTCGGGACGTGGCGTGTACGGGCGCGACGGGCCGCTCGCTCCCGGCGGGCGGTCGGGGCGCGGCGTGTACGGGCGCGACGGACCGCTCGCCCCTGGCGGGCGATCGGGGCGCGGCGTGTACGGGCGCGACGGTCCGCTCGCTCCCGGCGGACGATCGGGACGCGGCGTGTACGGACGCGACGGACCGTCGGGACGCGGCGTGAACGGCCGCGGCGGGCCATCGGGGCGCGGCGTGAACGGCCGCGGCGGGCCCGAACCGCGGGACGCGCCGGTGCCGCCGGGCACGAAGCCACCACGCTCGTCGTCGCGCGACTTCACCATGGCGTCGAAGCCCTTGGTGGCGATGCGCTCGGTCTTCTTCTTCGTGAGCTTCTTGGCCCCGAAACCCGGACGCGCGCCGGGCTCGGCCGCGTCGGACTTGCGGATCTGCTCCATGCGCGTGTCGTCTTCGTCGGCGTAATCGAGCGCCAGCTCTTCTTCGAACGGCACTTCGGGCTCCGGCCCACGCAACACGACGAACCAACCGTCGGCGTCCTCCACTTCGGCCATGCGGCCGATCTCCTCGTCGGTCGGCGTGGTGGCGAAGCGCACGCCGCGCGCGCGCAGCTCGTCAGCCCACGCGTCGAGGTCATCGTCCATGAGCGCGAACGAGATGCGCTGGTCGGGGGCCAGCGGCAGGCCGTCGGCGTCGTATGAGGCGTGCAGCGTGAGGCTAGCCTCGCCGGTGTCGAACTCGACCCAACGTTCGCGTTCCTCGGCCACCTTGAAGCCCAGTGCGTCGTGGTAGAACGTGGCGCACGCGTCGAACGCCTGTGCGTTGATGATGGCGTGCGACAACCGCGGCCACTTGCCGGTGGTCGTGGGCTTCTTGCGCTCGACCAACTGGATGACGTTGCCTTCGGGGTCCAGAACGCGCGCGATGCGGCAGTCCGGCGAGGTCTCGATGACGCCTTCGACTTCGACGCCACGGCTCGTCAGCACGGCGATGCGCTCATCGAGCGAAGGCACGTCGAAGCCGAGCTCGATGCGAGCCGGTTCACCCTCGGGCAGCACGCGCAACGCCAGTGCGGCGTCGCGCGTGGCGAACTGCACCCAGCGCGGCGAGGCCGCCGCGGCCGTGAGGCCGAGGCTCTTCTCGTAGAACTCCTGCTGCCGTGCGATCTCGGGGGTGAACAACACGACGATGCTCAAGCGGCCCATGGCCGGATCCCTCGCGTGACTACTTGGTGTTCGCGGATGCGATCACTCCAGGTTCATCCACACGCTCTTCACCTGCGTGTATTCCTGCAGACACGCCTCGCCGAGGTCGCGCCCGAAGCCCGAACCCTTCATGCCGCCGAACGGCATACCGGGGTCGTAGTGGTTGTACATGTTGACCCACACCGTGCCGGCGGCGAGCCGGCGCGACACCGTGTGTGCCTTCTTCAAGTCCTTGGTCCAGACGCCCGAGGCCAGGCCGTAAAACACGTCGTTGGCCTTGGCCACAGCGTCGTCGACGCCATCGAACGGGATCACGGCCAGCACGGGTCCGAAGATCTCTTCCTGCGCGACCTTCATCTTGTTGTCGACATCGGCCAGCACCGTGGCCTGCACGAACGCGCCCTTGCCGTTGATGGGCGCACGCGCACCGCCGGCCACCAGCTTGGCGCCTTCCTTCACGCCGGACTGCACGTAGCCGAGCACCTTCTCCATCTGCTGCGGCGACACCAGCGAACCCAGCCGCGACTTGGGATCCATGGGATCGCTCGGCTGCATCTTCTTGGCGCGCTCGGCCAGCTTGGCCACGAAGTCGTCGTAGATGCTCTTCTCCACCAGCAGGCGCGAACCGGCCGCGCAGACCTCGCCCTTGCCGTAGAAGATGCCGAGCGTCGCGCCCTTCAGGGCGGCGTCGAGGTCAGCGTCAGCGAACACGATGTTGGGCGACTTGCCGCCCAGCTCCATGGTCACCTTCTTCACGGTGTCGGCGGCCACGCGCATGATGTGCTGGCCGACCTCGGTGGAACCCGTGAAGCTGATCTTGTCGATGCCCGGGTGCTTCACCATCGCCTCGCCGGCGATGCGGCCCTTGCCGGCGATCACGTTGAACACGCCCGGCGGCACGCCCGCCTCGAGTGCGAGCTCCGCGATGCGGATGGCGGTGAGCGACGTGAGCTCGGCCGGCTTCACGATGAGGGTGTTGCCGGCGGCCAGCGCGGGCGCGGCCTTCCAGCCCACCATGATCATGGGGAAGTTCCACGGGATGATCGCACCCACCACGCCCACCGGCTCGCGTAGCGTGTACGTGAACAGGTTCGGGTTCACGTTGGTGGTGTCACCCGTGAGCTTGCTGGCCCAGCCCGAGAAGTAATGGAAGCACTTGGCCGCCATGTCGATGTCGACGTAGCGCGACTCGAAGATCGGCTTGCCGTTGTCGAGTGTTTCCAGGCGCGCCAGTTCATCGGCGTTCTGCAGGATGAGGTCGCCCAGCTTCCACAACACGCGCGAGCGGTCGATGGCCTTCATCTTGGCCCACGGACCCTCGAGCGCGGCGCGTGCGGCCTTCACGGCGCGATCGACGTCCTCGGCCCCGCCCTCGGCCACGCTCGTGATGATCTCTTCCGTGGCCGGGTTGATGGTGTTGAACGTGGCGCCCGAAGCCGCATCCACGGCCTCGCCGTTGATGATGAGCCGGCCCGGCTTCACCGGAACGAGCGTGTCCGCCATCTCAAACCTCCAAGGGGGACGTGCCCCCGATGCGTGCGTGCTTGATCTGCTCGGCGTGATGACGGTCGTGCTTCGGCAGGCCGCCCATCATGTCGGCGAACGGGTGCCCGGCCTTCCAGACCCGATCCGGTTCGGCCGGCACCGTGGCCAGCCGTTGCAGCAGTTCATCGCGCAGCGAGTCGAGCCGGCGCACCGCTTCGTCCCAAGTATGCGCGCGTAGCGGGGCCAGATGCGCCTCGTTCACCGGGCGCATCTCGGGGTCGTGCATGCCGGCCCACGAGTGCGGCGTACCCCCCAGCGTGCGATCGAACTCGTCGAGACGTACGCGATCGCGCTCGGACAGATGCAGCACGATCTCGAAGATGCTCCATTTGTGGGGCGCGATCGGCTTCAAGGCGTTGGAACCGGTGAGCCCCTGGATCGCGGCCTTCACTGCGGCGCGCGCGCGCGCCAGTTCGAACAACAGCATGCCGCGCGCATCCGCCGACGCGCGCTGTACTGCGAACGCGGTGGGCACGTGCACGGCGGCGCGCTTGGGGCTGGCCGCGCGCGGCTTGATGGGCGCCTTGCGCGGCGATGGCTTGCGCACCGGCTTGCCGACGGGCTTACGAAGCACCGCGGACTTCGGGAGCGCGCGCTTCGCGCCGGCCACCTTGCGGACCGAGGACTTGGGCGCCGGGCGCTGGCGCGTGGCGGCCTGCTTCGCTGCGCGCTTCGGCACACGCGCGCTCGCCGGCTTGGCGGCCTTCTTGGCCACCTTCTTCGCGGTCTTACGAGCCGCGCGCGGAGTTGCCGCTGCGGCGCGGCGCACACCCGTGGCGCGCGTCGAACGTGTCGAGGCGGCGCGCGATCCGGTCGCACGCTTGCCCTGCGTGCGCTTGCGCCGCTCACCGGTCTGCTTCTTGGGCTTCTTGCCTGCCGCGCGTGCCACGCGGATCCCCGTTCGGTCGGCCGGCCCCGCGGAGGCCGGTTCCGTTTGGTGCAGCACCGGAGCCTTCGTGCTCCGGTTTGCGCTCCGCCGCGTCGATCGCGACGCGAAGCGCGTTCACCTTTGCGACCGCCGGGCCATGTGCGCCCGGTACGGCCCCCAACGTTCTCGAAGTGCCTTGCGCGCGGCCAGGGCCGCGCCCCGACTCAACTCGCGACGGTGCTCTCGACCGGCGCGTACTCGTACACACCGCGCCCGCTCTTGCGGCCCAGGCGGCCCGCCGCCACGTACTGCTCCATGAGCGGGCACGGCCGGAACTTCTCGCCCAGCGTGCGATGCAGGAAGCGCAGGATCGACAGCCGCGTGTCGAGGCCCACGAGGTCGACCAGCTCGAACGGCCCCATGGGGTGGTTGAGCCCCAGCTTGAGCGCCTTGTCGATGTCGGCCGCGCTCGCCACGCCTTCCTGCAGCATGTAGAACGCCTCGTTGCCGATCATGGCGTTGATGCGGCTCGTCACGAACCCCGGCGACTCGCGCACCGTGACGCACTCCTTGCCCATGCGCTTGCCGACTTCCTCGCACAGCTGGAGTGTCATGTCACTGGTCTCCAGCGCGCGCACGATCTCGAGCAGCTTCATGCGGTGCACGGGATTGAAGAAGTGCAGCCCCACCACCTGCGGCGCACGCTGCGTGGCGGCGGCCATCTCGGTGATGCTGAGCGACGACGTGTTGGACGCGAGGATCGCGTGCTTGGGGCACAGCTTGTCGAGCTGGGCGAACAGTTCGATCTTGAGTTCGATGCGCTCGGGCACGGCCTCGATCACGAGATCGGCGTGCTTGGCGGCCTCTTCGAGCGAGGTCACCGCGCGCAGGCGCTTGCGCGCCTCCATAGCGTCGGACTCCGCCACCTTGCCCGTGGCCACGCCCTTCTCGAGGATGGCGAACGCGTCGTTCAGGCCCTTCTCGAGCTGGTCGCGGTTCGGGTCCTGCAGCAGCGTCGTGTAGCCGCCGAGCGCCGCCACGTAGGCGATGCCGCGGCCCATGATGCCCGCGCCGAGGACCGCGACCGTCTGGATGCTCACGCGTGATCTCCGGTGCGCGGCACGAGGCGCCACGCCAGCGGCAGCGCCGCGGTGGCGAGCAACGACTTCACGATGTCACCCGGGATGAACGGCAGGAGCCCGGCCGAGAGCAACTGGTTCACGGGTACGAAGCGCGACAACTGCGCCAGACCCACCGCGAAGATGAGCGAGCTGCCCGCGAGCATGGTGAGGAACATGGTGACGGGCTTGCGGTCCCACGCCTTCTCGGCCAGCACACCGGTGAGCGCGGCCGCGAACGGGAACGACAGCAGGTAGCCGCCCGAGGGTCCGAGCAGGTGCAGCGCACCCGCGGCGCCACCCGAGAAGAACGGCATGCCGGCCGCGCCCTCGACCAGGTAAAGCATCTGCGCGGCGAACGCGCGGCGCGCACCCAGCACGATTCCGGACATGAGCACCGCGAACGTCTGGCCGGTGATCGGCACCGGCGTGAACGGCAGGCGGATCTCCAACTGCGCGGCGGCCGCGGTGACCAGCGACGCGGCGACCACGAGCAACACGTTCATGAGCGCGTTCGAGCGCGGCGCGGCGATGTCGGCGAGCGTGAGCGGACGTGCGACGGACATGGGGGCGGACCCTTCCGTTGAGTTGGACGTCGGGTGTGGGGAAATGCGTGGCCGTTCGCGAACCCCGGCATCGGGTCGCGGGGACGGGACACTTCTAGATGTGTCGCAGGATACCGGACGGCGAGCGCGCCCGGCAATGGCGGGGTTCGCCGGCGGGAGGCCCGAGGCTGATACGGCAAACCAAATGGGAACAACACGTTCGGTCAACCGTACCCCGTATCCTACTTCCGCTCGAACAGGCTCCAGGTGGCGAACAGGTCGCTCTCGAGCTTCATGCCGTTCTCGCCGGCGTCCCAGCCGAGGGCGTGCGCCATGGCGCGGGCGGCGGGGCCGTCGTCGGTATCGAACGCGACCACCCTGAAGCCGGCGCTCTCCCACGCCTCGCGCGGGAACGGGCAGCGGCCGTCCGCCCACGGGATGTAGGGCTTGCCGGGCGCGGCGGGCGCGGGGCACAGGTTGTAGATCAGCACGACGCCGCCCTTCTTCACACTATGCGCAAGCGCGGCCACGAACGCGCTGTCCGACACGCCCAGGTGCACCAGCATGCGCGGGTCGACCTTCTCGGCCGGATGGATGTAGCCATTCTTGAGTGTGTTCTTGCTGACGAACACGTCGAGCCCGCCGCCCACGTCGGCCACGATCGCGTCGGTTGCGGGCCATTGGCCGGTCGCCAGCTTCACCGTGCCGGTACCGACGCGGCCCTGGTCGCCCGGCTCCGAATAGAGCGCGGGCAGCAATGGATCGACATCGATGCCGATGGTCTGCGCACCGTTCTCGGCCAGCAGCCGCAGCTGCCCCAGCATGCCGCAGCCGAAGTCGGCGATGCGCTTGCCCCTGGCACTCTTCACCCCATGCTCGCCCAGGATCTCGAGCGCGCGCACGTACGCCAGCGGTGATCCGTAGCGCGTGTCGTAGTAGAACTTCTCGTCGAGTTCGCGCGGCACCAGCTTGGCGCGCGTGCTGTCGGGTAGCGCGGCGGCTTCGCGCGCGGTCCAGGCGCGCGTGCGCGCCGAGTCGCGGTAGATGGTGCGCGGCGCGACGCGCGGCAGCTTGGGCACCGCGCCCAGGAACTCGCGCGCCAGCGCGGTCTTCACGAGCGGCGCCAACGCGCGGGCTTCATCCTGCAGTTGCTGCACGCGTGAGGGCTTCGCGGCGTCCTCGGCGTGAACGATCGGGGCGAACACGAGCAACAGGGCGGCGCACAGGGCGCGGAGCGGGTGCGGCATGCGGGTCGCGGTCATGCGGTCAGTGTCGCTCGTACGGCTCCGACGCAGCCACGGACGCGCCACCGGCGCGGCGAACCCCGCGCCCGTCGCGCGGCCCGGGGCGCGGAACGCGGCGGCGGGACGGGAATGCGGCCGCGGCAGCGGCCCGCAGCGACTCAGCCGCGCGAAGCCGCCTCGAGGATGATGTCCGCCCACGCCCACAGCGCGCCGCGGCCCTCGCCGGTCTCATTGGAGTAGCCCAGCACGGGCTGCTCGCTCGGCAGGTCGAGCTCCTTGGCGAGTGAACGCAGCGTGGACTCACGCTTGCTCTTGCCGATGGTGTCCATCTTGTTCGCCACCAGGATGAACGGCATCTGTTCGTCGCGCAGCCACTGCACCATCTCGCGGTCCTCCTTGGACGGCGAGTGCCGGCAGTCGACCAACTGGATCACGCCCACCAACTGCCGCCGCGTCTGCAGGTAGCTCTGCATCATGCGGCTCCACTCGTTGCGCGCCGCGGCCGAGGCCTTGGCATGGCCGTAGCCGGGCAGGTCCACCAGGTGGAACGCGTCGTTGACGATGAAGTAGTTGAGCCGCTGCGTCTTGCCCGGGGTGCCCGACACCTTGGCGAGCGCCTTGCGCTTGACCAGCGAGTTCAGGAGCGACGACTTGCCCACGTTCGACCGCCCGGACATGGCGATCTCCGCCATGGCCACGTTCGGGCACTCCTGCGGGGTGCCGGCACTCAACACGAACTCGACGCGCTCGATCTTCACGGGGACCCTCCGGCGCGCAGCTTAGCGGAACCGCACGGCACGCGTGCTGCGGCGAGCTTCGCGCCAGATACAGCAACGGCGCGGGGAGTGTTCCCCCCGCGCCGCGCTGCTCGAACGGCTCAGTGACGGACGTTCGCCGCCGTCGTGGCCGAACCCGCGCTCGGGCACGGGACCGGGCACTTGGACGGATCCGACACCGGGCACGCCGAACGGTCCATCTTCTTCGCCGCCGTCATGGCCGTGGCGGTCGTGGCACTCGCCCCGCCCATCGGGCAGGACCCGACCGGACAGGCGCGCGGGTCGCTGCACTGCGCGCTCGCGGCGACGGGCGTGGCCGTCGCGCGCTTCGCGGACTTCTTGGCGTGCGACGCCGTCACGCTCACGGACACGGACGCCACGGCGACCAGCGCCATGAGCAGGGCGATACGGAGATTGCGATTCATGGGATGACTCCTTGCACAGGTGAACGGACTGGGCCGCACGGGCGGACGCCCGGGGCCGGGTTCGATCAGGCTCCGTGCACGGAGGGCGGCGCGCGCGCCGGTGGGCGTCGTCGATCGGGTTCCGGCGGTGGCCGGCTCGCGAGCTGCGGCCTGGGGCGCGCGAGCAACACGAGCGGGGACGATGACTCGGGCTGCACCCGGTGGGCCGGCAGCCCCGTCGGATCGGGCACGTGCACGGCATCCGCGAGCACGCCCGCACCCCCGTTCGGGTCGCCGACACACAGCCGGCCACGTGCCGGCGCCTCGTCGCGATGCGCGAGCGGGCAATCGGACATCGACGCGCAGTCGCCGTTGCCGGCGCGCTCGCACTCGGACACGGCGATGGCGGCGGGCGCGCCCGCCAGGACCGCGGCACACTGCTCGAGGTCGAACGCGCACCAGCGCAGTTCGGGCAGCGCGGCCCACAGGGCCAGCGGCAGCGAACAGGCGAGCACGAACCGTCGTAATCGCGGTGCGGTCAGCATGCGCTCAGTGTGGCGGCACGGCGCCGGCAGATGTTCAAGAGCCGTGAAGCGCCGATGCGGCGTCGACCAACGAGGCGCCGAGAGCGACGAGCGCCGGACGACCTACGCCGCCTTGCCGTGCGCGTGGCCGTCGTCCAGACCCACCATGATGCCGTCGAGCTCGCGCTGCACGGTCTCGAGGATCGGCGTCATGCGCTCCATGTCGTTGAGCTTCAGGTCCGCGAATGCGTGCTCGACCGTGAAGTTGATCTCGCGCTGCGTGTCACCGATGCCCAGGTGCTGGCAGATCAGGTTACCCGCGTGCACCAACTGCTGCGCGGGCGTGGCCCGGCCGGCGCGATACAGATGATGCCCGCGCGCGGCGTCCACGATCTCGGGCGCCATGCCCCACTCCTCCAGCACGTGCGCGCCCACGTCCTCGTGCAACTGCGACATGAGGATCTCCACAGTGTCGTTGCCGAGCGGCCGGCCCTGGTTCTGCTTCTCGAGTTCGCCGATCGCACTGGCCAGCACCGGTTTGCCTGTGTCGTGCAGCAGCCCCATGAGGAACGCGCCCTCACGCTCGAGCCCGGTGGCCTTCGACATGGCCTCGCACGCCACCGCGGTGGCGAGCGACAATTGCCACGACTCCTGCAGGATCTCGCGGTACGAACGCGCCGAGAACACCTTGAGCCGGATCGACTCCGAGAACACGACGTCTTCCACGAACTTGGAGCCGAGCCGCATGACTGCGGGTTGCAGCGCGCTCACCGGCTGCCCGGTGTTGTAGGCCGCCGAGTTGGCCACGTTGAGGATACGCGTCACCAGCAAGGGGTCGGTGACGATCGCGCGCACGATGTCATCGGTGTTGGTGTTGGGGTTGTTCGCCAGCTGCAGGATGCGGGTGGCGACCTGCGGCAGGCGCGGCACCTCGAGCGTCTTGGATTCGAGCCGCCGGTTGATCGACGTCTTCACCGCATCCACGAGCCGGTCGTCGAGCCCGTACGAAGCCCCGTCGATGGTGTAGGTCGTCGGCGGCTTCGGCGGCTTGTTCTGCTTGCGCGGGTCGAGCATGGGCGGCTCCGAGGTCATGGGAATGCAGGCACCTCGTGAGTATCGGTCGCCCCGGCCCCGGGTTGAGGGGCCCGGCACGCGCGGCCCGAGCAGCCGCAGCTCACTCAGACCGGCTCGTCGAGCCCGAGGAGCCGCAACGTGAGCCGGTCGCGGCCACCGCCGTAGTACTTCACGAGCACCTGCTCGAACACCGAGCCCGGCGCCGACACGAGCGAGAACAGCGTCGCACACGAGCGCAGCTTGAGATCGTCGGGCGTGCCGAGGATCTGCGTCGCGCTGCGCCCCTGCACGGCGAGCACGGCCTCGGCGCACGCTTGCAGCCGTGCGCCGAGGACCGGGTGCGCGAGATACGCACGAGCCTCGTCGAGGCTCTTGATCGCGTACCGGCTCGCCGTGGAACTGAGTGCGAGCCCGTCGAGCTGCGGGAACACGAACCACATCCAGTGCGAGTACTTGGTCCCGCGCTGGAGTTCGGCCAGTGCCTGCGCGTACACGCCGTCCTGCGCCTCGAGGAAGCGCGCAAGATCGTACGGGTCGTCGCTCGAACGAGATCCGCTCACGCGCTCATCCCTCAGACGTGCTGGTCCACCAGCACGGGGTTGCCGTCCGGATCGATCACCATGAAGCTCGCCGGTCCGCTGGTGGACTCGTCGGCCTGCGTCACGAATTCGACGCCCGCCGCGCGCAGCGTCTTCTGCAGCTCGCGCACGTCGGTGAAGCCGTCGAGCTTGCCCGCGTTCTGATCCCAGCCGGGATTGAACGTGAGCACGTTCTTGGGGAACATGCCCTGGAACAGTCCGACGATGTGGTCGCCGTTCTTCATGATGAGCCAGTTCCTGGCCTCGACGCCGCCGAACACGGTGAATCCCAGCTTCTCGTAGAAGGCCTTCGAGGCCTGGATGTCCTTCACGGCCAGACTGATCGAGAATGCTCCGAGCTGCATGATGGGCTCCGGGAAGAGTGTAGGTGGTGAGGGTGCGATCAAGCCGTGACCGGGGTACTGCCGGACTTGCGGCGCCGGCTCAGCACGCCGGCCGACACCAGTGCCACGATCAACCCCACGGGCATGGGCTCGCAGAACGTCATGGCCGAGTTGATGAGCGGGTTCTTGTACATCTCGGCGAACTTGTCGAGCTCGGCCTGCTTGGCCGCGATCGCCGCCTCGGTGGCGCCGGCCGCGCGTTCCTTCTCGATGATGTGCGCGGAGTACTTGGTCATGTAATCCGGGGCGAACCGGATCATGATCAGCTCCCAGCTCGCCACGTAGCACAGCGAGCCCACCACGGCGATCAGTAGCCCGACGGAGAACGCCCGACCGAAGCTCACCGTGCCCCCGCCGACCTGGTCGCGGTAGGCCCGGATGCCGAAGAACACGAGCAGGAACGCCAGGACCATCGACGTGTAGCCGATGACCATGCCGTTGTCGAAACCGATGGCGTCGTGGAACGGCAGGGTGATGGCGAACGTGCCCGCCAGGATGGCGCCGGAGATGAGACCGAAAGTCAGGACGATCTTCTTCATGCGTACGGCCCTCGTGCTGGAGTGAATGACGGACGACCGGTGAACGCAGGCAGTGTGTGCGCTCGAGCCCCGATCGCGCGTCACCCGAACGGGTGAATCTGGCGTGAAAAAGCTGGAAATCACCCTTTCAGGCGATGATCTCAGGCGATGATCCCGGCCTCTTTGGCGAGCTGGACCGCCTGGGTCCGGCGCTTGGCGGCGAGTTTCGAGAACAGCCGGGCGGCGTGGGTCTTGACCGTGTTCTCGCTCACGAACAGTCGCTCGGCGATCTCCTTGTTGCTCAAGCCCGCCGCCAGGGCCTCCAGGATCTCGAGCTCCCGCGGGGTGATGCCCAGCTCCTGCACCTTGGCCTCGTTCCGGACGAACGGCCCGGACACCGGCACCGGGACCTCGACGCGGACCGGCACTTCGACCTCGACCCGCACGGGGATCTCGACCCGGACCGGCACCTCGCGCGTGCGGGTCAGCTTCTGCCCCAGCCAGATGCCGACCACGGCGAACAGCAGCGCGACGAGCCCGCCGTAGATCTCGAGCGAGTGCTCGAGCACCAGGTAGCGGTACTCCATCATCTTGAGCGCGGCGATCAGCAGGCCGCCTAGGAGCCCGTACAGGATGACGGTCTTCTTCAAGCGCGTGGGTTCTCGCGTGCCGGAGGTGTCGGGGTGACGGAGCGTCGAGGATATCACGCGCCCCTCCGTCGGCTGTTCGGGTGGCCGCATCGGGAACGCCGGTGCCCACCGCTCATGCGTAGGCAGGCTCGCCGCTGTCGCGCCGGGCCCGCAGTTCGGCGAGCATGTCGCGCTCGGTGAGGTCCGCTGCCCACAGTGGCCGCAGCTGGAAGTGCGGCTGGTCCACGATCGTGCGCCAGTTGCCGCCCCACTCGAGCCCCAGGTCCATGCCGAGCACGCCCACCGCCTTGTACTTGGGCGACTCGGGCAGGTAGCGCGCCCCTTCGAACACGCCGATGTCGAAGGCGATGCCGAAGTTGTGGTTGGAGTAACCCCCGCGCACCTTGGTCACGATGCGCCCGGGCTTTGTACGGCCCTGCGCATACAGGTCGTCCTGCTCGGCGAACGTGCGCAACCCGCTGATCACCTTGATCGTGATGCCGCCCTGGCCCGCACGCTGCACCAGCGCGCGCGCGAACGGCCGGACCTCGGGCAGGAGCCCGGCGATCACCTTCTCGCTGCGCGGGTCCACCGCGGTGATCGCCTCGGCGGGCGTGATGCCGCCGATCTTCTTCTTCACGAGGCTCGCGTAGATCGCCCCCCATGTCTGCGGGCCCGGGCGGCCATCCGCTTCGACACCCACTTTCTTCTGCACCGCGATGATCATCTCTTCGAGCGTCATGGTTCACCCCCCCACGGATGAAGACAAGCCGAGGCCAGGCTCAGCCGTTCCAATACCGGTAGTAGCTCCTGGGCGCCACGACGCCCGAGCGGAAGCCGCCACCGGCGTGAACATGCTCGTGGCAGTTCACACAGAGGATCACACAGTTATCGACGGCGTCCGCACCGCCCAACGCATGCGGGTGAACGTGGTGGGCGTGTTCCTCGATGTCGTCGAGCCGCTCGCCGCAACCCGCGCAGCGACCATACTGCCGCAACCGGGCGGCCATCTTCGTGCGTGCAGTGAACCTCATGGCTCCCTCCTCTCCCGACCGACCGCACGAGCAGTCTGGTGGCGGGACCGATCTCGTCGTCACGTCGCGCATTCGCGCACCACTCCGCAGGCCGCACTTTCGCAGCCCGTCCACTCATCGTACCAAGGTCATGAACGCCGAGTTCGGGTCGTCGCCATAGTCCCCGAACGGGCCGCAGCTCTGGAACCCGAAGCTCGCATACAGCGTGCGCGCGGGCTGGAACGCCTCCTGCGCGCCAGTCTCAAGACTGAGGCGCCGGTAACCACGCCCACGCGCGGTCGCGATGATGTGGGCCAGCACCGCGCGCGCCGCCCCACGCCCGCGCAGGGCCCGCGGCGTGCGCATGGATTTCACCTCGCCGTGCGTCGGCGACAGTTCCTTGAGCGCGCCGCACCCCAGGAGCAGCTCACCATCCCACACGGTCCAGAACGTGATGTCGGGCGTGCGCAACTTGGCCAGATCGAGCGCGTGCACGCTCTCGGGTGGCGAGAGCTCGCGCATGTTGGCCAGATGCTCCTCGAGCAGCGCGTGCACCTGCGGCCGCGTGAGGTCGTCGAGTTCGATGTGCATGGTGGCTACCGACTCCTGCGCGATCCCGGCGTTCCAGGATTCGACCGCCCGTCGAGCAAGCCTCTCGCACGGCGCGGAGCCGTTCCGATGTCGGTGGGATCCCCGAGCCGACGATTCCAGTCGACCGCGGCTTGGACGAGCCGCCGTGCCGTGGCGGCCGTGATCGTGTCGCCTTCGTGAAGCACGAGAGTCGCCATCTCGTACTTCCCTCCCGGCTTGAGCCGGGGTTCGAGGTCGCGCAATCGCTGCCCGCGCCAGAACCCGAACAGCACGCGCTGTTCCTCGGCCCGGATCAGCAGCACGGGGCCCGTGGAAAGGTACACGAGGTGTCCCCACTTGATGACCTCATCCAGCTTCGCGGCGCCCTGGACCGCGCGGCGAAGGTGCTTCACGACGTCGGACGGCCAGCCCCGCAGACCCTTCACATACGCATCGGGGTTGGTGGCGGGGATCACCTTCTTCATCGCCATGGGATGAACTCCTGTGGAATGGGAACCGACCTCCGGCCCGACTCGCGGGTCGGGTGCTCGCGAGAACCGCCGTCCACGCTCCGCCGGGGTCGGCCCACGACCGGATGCTGCACGGCATCGGGATCCACCGCGAGCCGATGCACGGCGATGTGGCCGCGGCCCTCGTACTCGCGGGCCAGCACGCGCCCGAGTGAAGCCCAGCAGCCGGGCGTCGACTGCATGTACTCGTGAGTCGGGCCCTCGAGGCGCCCGAAAGCACCCTTGCACCACATGCATGGCTCGAGCATTCGTGCGGTTCCGGTGGGACAGGGAGCTCAGGCGGGCGCCGCACTCGCGGCCCCCGCAGCCCGATGCTTACCGCAGGGCCGCCGGATGCGCGAGCGCCGAGGGGGTACGGCACCCCACGATCGCCGGTGCCTCATGCACGAGCTCGTCACGCTGCAGGGCGTCCACCATGAACAGCGCGAAGTCCACGCGGCGCGTTCGGTTGCTGGCGAGGACCGGGTCGCCGACGTGGCGGCTCCAGACGGGCAGGCCCTGACTCTCGCCCTCCTCAAGATCGCTCCCGCGCACCACCGTCCAGCGGGTGTCACTCGCGAACACTCGCCGGCACGCCTCGATCTGGTCGTCGATGTCCACGAACGGCACCAGCCGCGTGATCAGGCGCGCCACTTTCTCCTCGGTCTTGAGCGATTGCGGGTACACGTCCTGGCCGTCGCGGGTGATGTGCCAGCCGCACGAGAACACGAGCCGGGCCCCGGGCCGCGCATGATCGAGCACGGCCTGGGCGGTGCCGGTCGAGTAGTGGTGGGTCCCCCACGGGAACAGCACGGTGAGCGCGCCATCACAGCCGGCCACGGCTCTCCGGATCACGCCGCGGTCGTCCGTGGCGCCAGCCATGATGTCGATGCGCCCCTGGAACGCGTCGAGCTTGTGCACGCTGTGCGCCCGGCAGACGCCCACCACTTGGTGCCCGCGCTCGAGCGCGTGCCGCACCATGTAACGGCCGAGCTTGCCCGATGCTCCGACGATGCAGACCTTCATGGCTGGCATGGCACTTCCCGGACAGGGCCGCAGGACCCGGTGGGGAGCGGGCCCATGCGGCCGGACCTCCGGCGCTGACCGCCGCGGCGGCCGGGTGCCGCGATGCCGATGCGATGGCACTACCCCAACCTGTGTCGCGCGCCGGCCATCGTCAACGCCGACTTCGGTGGCAATGCCCTCAAGACGGGACCGATCCCGTGCGGACGGTGATCGGAGGCCACCACGTCGTGAAGCGTCCCGGTTCGCTTGGCGCAGCAGGCTCCGGATCGCCGAACTCGAGCGCGCCGTCGGACCTTCTCCGGCCGCCAACCAGATGTCGAGGGGGTGCGGGAACCGCACGCAGCCGATCAGGCGGTGGTCGGCGGCCCCAGCAGATCCCAGCGATTGCCCTCGATGTCGAGGAAGACCGCAACGTGACCATAGGTCTCCACCCGCGGAGCCGAGACGAACACCACGCCGGCGGCGAGCATCCGGGCGTGGGCCGCCTCGAAGTCGTCGACGCGCAGGAACAGTCCGACTCGGCCCGCGAACTGGTCGCCGACCCGTGCGCGCTGGCGCTCGCCGTCGGCACGCGCCAGCAGGATGCCCGTGGCGGCACCCGGCGAACGCACGACCACCCAGCGCTTGGGCCGGCCGTCGTTCGTGAGCGAGGGCTGGTCCTCGGCCAACCGGAACCCGAGCACGTTCACGAAGAACTCGATCGCGGGGTCGTACTCGCGTACGAGCAGGGTGATGAGGTCGATACGCGACATCAGGTGTGGGCGACCGCGTCGGTCTCGGTGATCATCTTGATGGACCGTCGCGGCCTGTGTCCGGAGCGTCAAGGAATTCCTCGATCAGTCGCACCGTGATCGGCGGGTACTTGCTGTCAGGGCGCGACACCACCCGCTCGCCCAGATAGTCGCCGTGTCCGCCGGGCAGGATCGCCAGGCGCGCGCCCGGGATCAGGCGCGTGAGCTCGAGCGCGTGCTCGGGCTTCACGATGTCCTGGTCGCCGATCAGCACCAGCGTGGTCGCGCGCACCGCACGCACCTGCTCGTCGGGCACGTCGGTGAACGACTGCATGCGCGCGGCGTCCTTGTCGTGCATGGCCCTGAGCTTCTGCGGGTCGGGGTTGACCTTCAGGTAGGCGTCCTTGAGCGGCTGCGGCATGTTGGAGAAGTCCGCCTGCGCGATCCACTGCCACAACTGCGGCACGCCGCCGTCGTGTTTGGTGAACGACGAGGCGAACACCAGTCGGCGCACCAACTGCGGATGCCGGACGGCCACCTGCAGCGCGACGCTGGCACCGTTGCTGAATCCGAACACGTCCGCCTGCTCGATCTTCAGGAACCGCAGCAGCTCCGCCACGTCGTCCGCCGACGTCTCGAACCGCACCGGCGCGTCGCGGTCGGTGGTGCGGCCATGCCCCTGCTCCTCCACCGCGATGACGCGGCGATGCTGCGCGAACAGCGGCAGCACGCGACCGAACGTCACGTCGATGGTAGAGCCACCGCCGTGCAACAGCACGAGCGGCACGCCGTCGCCGCGGCCATGCACCTCGTAGTACATCTGGATGCCATTCACGGGCGCGAAGCCATGCTGCACGGGATTCGACGAGGGCATTGGACGGTGCTCCGGAGTCGGTGAAGTCGCGCTGAGCGCGCACAGGACGACAAGGGCCAGCAGCATGATGACACCTCCGCAACACGGCTTCAGGATGAGTTCAGCTCACGCGCTTGGCAACCAGGTACCATGCCCGCAGGTACGGCTCCCCTCTCAGGCGCTCGTTCCGCTCGAACTCTCGACAGAACCAAGGCAGCAGCCCGTCCCAGTCCCGCGCCAAGGGCGCGCGCTCCTCGGGCCAGCCGAGTTCCGACAGCGTCCAGTTCGCCTTGGCGGCGTTGCGCAGCATGGAGGTCGTCAGCACGTTCGACTCGTCATCGGCACCGCCGCGTACTACCGGATGGACGTGGTCGATCGTCGGATAGAGCGTCCAATAGGCGGGGTGCGTGCGGGACTGCTTCCAGTTGGGGTGATACGGGAACTGCTCGGGAACGAGAACCGAGACGGCACGCAGGACGCCGGGGAATACGAGCGGCTCGCCGAAGTAGCGGTCCGTGAACCCGTCGCGGACGAAGACTTTCGTGAGACGCGCAGGCGACCAGCGCGCTCGCGCCGTGGCGGCGGACGTCGGCGGGTACGCCGCCAAGAGCAGGCGCGTGGCGGCGGCCACGTCCCCGCTCGTCAGGATCTCGCAGACTTCCCTTAGTGCCATCGCGCTGTGCATTTGAACTCACTCCGCGGCGAGGATGCCGACCACACGGATGCAACGTCCGGAACCCACGCCGAACGCCCGCGGGCGACCCGCATTCGCTCGTGTTCCGTTCCACCTCGCATGACATTCCACCGCCCTCGCCGGCCGGGTCAATCCCGGAGCCGGCCTCACCTGTGTCGAGGCGCGACCGAGGCGTCCCGTTCCGGTCAGCTGCCATCGCCCGCGCTCGCGCGTGCCACTCCCTCCGCACCCGTTGACGCCCCCCGGCACGCGGGCTAGCGTGCCTGCGCGAGTTCGAGATCCCCCTCCCGCTTTCGTGTCCGGAGACGCACGCCATGGCCGCTCCCCGCAGCATCCGCATCGCCAACGCCGGTGGTTACTGGGGTGACGACCTGGGCGCGTTCAAGCGCCAGGTCGAACGCGGGCCGGTGGACTACGTGACGCTCGACTTCCTGGCCGAGATCACGATGTCGATCATGCAGAAGCAGCGCGCGCGTGATCCCGAGGCCGGCTTCGCGCGCGACTTCATCGCGCAGGTCGACCAGACGCTGGACGCGTTGCTCGAGCGCAACATCCGCGTGGTCACCAACGCAGGCGGCGTGAATCCGGCGGCCTGCCGGCGAGCCGTGCTGGCGGTCGCGGCCAAGAAGGGCCGCGCCATCCACGTGGCGGCGGTGGCGGGCGACGACATCCTCGGGCGCATCGACGAGTTGAACCTCGCGGGTGCCCGGCTCGACAACATGGAGAACGGCCAATCGTTTGCCGAAGTGCGTGAACGCGTGTCGTCGGCCAACGCCTACTTCGGCGCGTGGCCGGTGGTCGAAGCGCTCAAGACGGGCGCGCAGATCGTGGTCACCGGACGCTGCACCGACACGGGCATCACGCTGGCGCCCATGATCCACGAATTCGGTTGGGCCCCGGACGACTGGGACCGGCTGGCCGCAGGCATCGTGGCGGGCCACATCATCGAGTGCGGCGCGCAGAGCACGGGTGGCAACTACACCGACTGGCGCGAGATCCCGCGCTTCGCCGACATCGGCTACCCGATCGTCGAGGTGTCCGCCGACGGCTCGTTCATCGTCACCAAGCACGAGGGCACGGGCGGCACGGTGAGCGTGCGCACGGTGAAGGAGCAGTTGGTGTACGAGATGGGCGACCCGCGCGGCTACATCACGCCCGACGTGATCGCTGACTTCGCCAGCATTCGCCTGGAGCAGGCGGGCCGCGACCGCGTGCGCGTGTGGGGCGTGAAGGGCCGCCCGGCGCCGCCGTCGCTCAAGATCAGTGCGGCCTACGCCGACGGCTGGAAGGCGAGCGGCACGCTCATCCTGAGCGGGCCCGAGGCCACCGCCAAGGCGCGCGCCTTCAGCGAACTGTTCTGGGGACGCCTCGGGCTCGAGTTCGACGCCTCGCTCACCGAGTTCGTGGGCGCGTCGGCGTGCTGGGGACCGCTCGCCCCCGAGGTCGACGTGCCCGAGGTGCTGCTGCGCTTCGGCGTGCGTGACCATGATCGCGCCAAGATCGAGGCGTTCTCCAAGATGCTGCCTGCGGTGATCCTGTCGGGCCCGCCGGGCGTGGCCGTGACGGGTGGTCGGCCGCAGGCGCAGGAGGTCGTGGCGTACTGGCCTGCGCTGCTGCCGCGCGACCTGGTGCGCCCCACGCTCGTGACCGCCGCGGGCGAGCGCGAGCTGGACTGGCCCACGCCGCTGCTCGACATGGGTACGCCCGCACCACTGCCCGCCACGAACTGGCCGCGCGCCGAGGGCAGCCACGAGTCGCTCACCGTGACGCTGTCGCACCTGGCGCACGCGCGCAGCGGCGACAAGGGCGACATGGCGAACATCGGGCTCATCGCGCGCTCGCCCGAGGTGTACCCGTGGCTGGTGGCGCACATGACGTCCGAACGCGTGAAGCGCCACTTCGATGGCATCTGTCACGGCACCGTGACGCGCCACGAAGTGCCCAACCTCACCGCACTCAACTTCCTGCTCGACGAGTCGCTGGGCGGTGGCGGCACGGTCAGCCTGCGGCTCGATGCGCAGGGCAAGACGCTGTCGCACGCGCTGCTCAGCATGGAGGTCACGGTGCCGCGCGCGCTGGTCGAAGCCGCCGAGCGTGGCGACAACGCGTACCGGGCCGAGCAGGGCCTGAGCCCCAAGCCGCGCGCGATCCTGCGCGCGACGCAGGCCGAGGTGCTGGTGCGCAAGGGTGGCCCGGCGCCCGAGCGCGCGGCCGAACGCGCGCAGCCAGCAACGAAGGGCGCGAGCCAGCGGAAGCCGGCACGCAAGGCGGCGAAGCGGGTCGCGAAACCCAAGCCGGCGGCCAAGAAGAAGGCCGCGAAACAGCCCGCGAAACGGGCCGCGAAACCGGCACCCACACGGCCCGCCAAGCCCACCAAGCGCCCCGCTCCGGCCCAGAAGAAGGCTCGCCGCTCGCGCTGAAGCGCCCCGCCATCCGCTCGCACCGCAGCCCGCAACTCAATGTCACACATGGCATTGTGGGTTTCGTTCTGAGCGTGCAACCTGAGCCCCCCCCCGCCACGTAGACAGTTCAGATTTCAGAGTGATATCATTCTGAAAGCCGAGACGGTTCGGCGAAGGCAACCGGCGGGCCGCACAGGGCCCTCGAACGAGGTCGCTCCCATGTAGCTCACATCACCGAACGCGCGGCGCCCACGCCACCGCGTTCACGCCACGAACGCGTCGCTCACGACGCACACGCACTTCGCTGATCCCCTCGACGCTGCACTGAGTTCTCTCTGGAGGAGCCGCCATGATCCGTGAAACCCAAGCCAATGCCCGTCCCGGCATGCTCATGCTGGTCGTTCTGCCGCTGCTGTTGATCCTCTCCATCGTCGGTCTCGTGAATGCCGCCCGCGGCGAGCAGCACTTTCTCGCGCTCGTGGCCGGTCTCGGCATCGCCATCCTGTCGACCCTGCTCGGCGGCTTCTTCGTGGTCGAGCCCAATCAGTCCGTGGTCATGATGCTGTTCGGCAACTACAAGGGCAGCGAACGCCGGCCCGGCCTGTGGTGGGCGAACCCGTTCAACTCGAAGAAGAAGGTCACGCTGCGCGTGCGCAACTTCGAGAGCAACAAGCTCAAGGTCAACGATCACGACGGTAACCCCATCGAGATCGGCGCCGTGGTGGTGTGGCGCGTGGTGGATTCGGCCGAGGCGATCTTCCAGGTCGACAACTACGACAACTTCCTGCACGTGCAGAGCGAGGCCGCGCTGCGCAATCTGGCGGTGAGCCACCCGTACGACGCACACAACGAGGGCCAGATGTCGCTGCGCGGCAACATCCTCGAAGTGGCCGAACAGTTGAAGAAGGAGATCCAGGCCCGTCTGGAGAAGGCGGGCATCGAGATCATGGAGGCGCGCATCAGCCACCTGGCCTATGCGCCCGAGATCGCGAACGCGATGTTGCGCCGCCAGCAGGCGAGCGCGGTGATCGCGGCGCGCTCGAAGATCGTGGAGGGTGCGGTGAGCATGGTGGAGATGGCGCTGGCCGAACTGTCGAAGCGTTCGATCGTGAATCTCGACGAAGAACGCAAGGCCGCCATGGTGAGCAACCTGCTGGTCGTGCTGTGCAGTGAGCACGAGACGCAGCCGATCGTGAACGCCGGCTCGCTGTACCAGTGACGGAGTAGCGAGCAAGCCATGGCGGAGCGCAAAGCCTTCCTGCTGCGGGTCGACCCCGCGCTGCTCGACGCGTTACAGCGTTGGGCCGCGGACGACCTGCGCAGCCTCAACGGAC
>JBEBGT010000141.1:0-7803 GCA_040081365.1 Candidatus Eiseniibacteriota bacterium
GTGAGCGTGGCGAACCTGCCGGCGAAGTTCTGGGAACAACTGGCGTTGGACGGCCGGGGACACATACCCGGCTGCCTGCGCCGGCTGATCGTGGGCGGCCTGCCCTACGCCCTTCTGTCGGGGCTTTTGGCCGCCATCTACCTGGGTGTCGTGTTCACGGGCCAGCGCTTCTTCGCCACCGTCACCGGCGAGCAGGCGCTGGTGTTCAATGTGGTCGCCGCGCTCATCCTGGCATTCGCGTTCGCCCCGCTGCGCGAGCGCGTGCAGCGCGCCATCGCCCGTGTGTACGGCCGCGACCCCGAAGCGCTGCGGGCCGCGCTCGACTCGGCGGGCGACAGCCTGCTGTCGGCGCTCGACCGCACCGAGGTGCGCGGCGCGGTGGAGGCCGGCATCGAGCGCGGGTTGCACCGCCGCGTGGCGATCGACTGGAGCCCGCGCGAGGGCCCGGTGCTGATCGAGCCTGAGAAGGTGCCCGATTTCGCGCGCGGGCCGATCGTGGCGTTGCTCACCCAGGCTGGCGTGCGGCTGGACAACCTGCGGCTCACGGCCGAACGCGCTGCGGCGACGCGCGCCGAACTGCGCGCCCTGCAGGCCCAGGTGCAACCCCACTTCCTGTTCAACGCTTTGAATGCCCTGGCCTATCTCATCGAGACCGACCCCATGGCCGCCTCGCGCTTCACCGGGCGGCTCGCGGACATGCTGCGCTACACGGTCGAGGCCGGTAAGCGCCAGGCCGCACTGTTGAGCGACGAGATCGCGTTCGTCGAGGATTATCTGGGCGTGGCGCGCGAGCGCTACGAGAATCCGCTGCACTTCCGTTACCGCGGCGATCCGGCGCTGCTGGGAGCGAGTGTGCCGCCGCTGTTGCTGCAACCGCTGGTGGAGAACAGTCTCAAGTACGGCATCACCCCGGGCGAGACATCGCTGCGGATGACACTCGACGCGCAACAAGAAGAGGGCTGGTTCGTACTGGAGTTCGCCGACGATGGCGTGCCGCACGGGAACGGCGCGCATGGACTCGGTGTGGGGCTCGAGAACCTGGAACAGCGCATCCGGCACTTCGCCGGTCCGGATGCGCGCGTCAAGGCCACGCCGGGCCGAGGTGGCGGATTCTCCGTCCACATGGCGTGGCCCATCCCGACCGGAGGAAGCGAGTGACGATGGAAGACCGATTGCGAGTGGTGATCGCCGACGACGAACCCCGTGCGCGGCAGTTCCTCGAGAAGCTGCTGTCCGAGCACGAGAACGTCGAAGTGGCGGGTGTGGCCAAGGGCGGCGGCGAAGCGCTGGCGCTCATCGCGCGCGCCAAGCCCGACGCCGCGTTCCTCGACATCCACATGCCCGACCTGTCCGGGCTCGAGGTCGCGCGGCACCTGAAGGGCGATGACGCACCCATCGTCGTGTTCGTGACGGCCTACGACCAGCATGCGGTCGAGGCGTTCGAGCTGGCGGCGCTGGATTACGTCTTGAAGCCGATCCGGCGCGAGCGACTGGCCGAGACCGTGCAGCGCGTGATCCGTGAGGCCAAGCTGGGCGCCAAGCGCTCGGGCAACGCCGCGGCCGTGCGCACCGCACTCGCGGCCGAACCGCTCACCAGCAATGCCGCGCCACTCATGCGGCTGCCGGTGCGCCACCGGCGCGAGGTCAAGCTGCTCGACTTGGCACAGGTGCCGATCGTGTTCTCGCGCGACCGCCTGGTGCTGGCCCGCTCCGAGGGCAAGGAGTTCCTGGTCGATTACACGCTTCAAGAACTCGAGGAACGGCTGCCCGAAGGACAGTTCGTGCGCGTGCACCGCGGCGCGCTCGTCAACATGAGCGCGATCGAGAGCTACGGCGCCGAGGACGGTGTGTTGGTGCTGCGCTTGAAGGACGGCACGCGTGTCGAGGCCAGCGAGCGCCGCGCGGCGGAGGTGCGGCGCAAGTTGCGCTAGCCGGGTGGGGACGAGAATACGGAACGCCGCCCGGGGTGACCCGAGCGGCGTTCTCGTTCCGGCGGTACGACCTGCGCCGAGTGGGTCAGCGGCCCACGTCGAGCGGCATGCCGGGGGGCCAGCGCAGCTTGGCGAGCAGCGGCTGGTTGATCACCGGGTGATAGGCCTGCGCCAACGAATCGCGGAACACCATGAAGCGCTGGTTGCGCGCCAGTTCGGCGGCATTGCTGGCGATATTCTGCTGCATGGCCGGGGGCAGTTCCTCGAACGCCTGCTGCTGTACGCGCTTGCTCACCAGCTGGATCACACGGAAGCCGCCCGGCGCGGGCTCGGGCCCGAACCAGGCGCCCGGCTGCATCTGTGTGAGCAGCTGCGTCATCGACGACCATTGTGGGTCGTCGCTCGGGAACGTGATGTGCGTCTGCGTCACGGTGATCGACGGGTCCACGGCCTGGGCTGCCTCGGGCAGCGCACGCAGCGTCTCGCCCTGCTTGATGAGCTTCATGATGAGCGCGGTGTCGGGCGCCACCGCAATGGCGACGTCCGCGTCGACCAGTTGCACGAAGCGGCTCTTGATCTGCTCCCACGCCATGCGCACCTGGTCCGGCCCGGGCGGCGGGACGTTGGCCACGGCGGCGGCGGCGATGCCCTCCAGCAGCAGTTCCTCACGCTTGGAGCGCACCTGCGCGACGATCTCGGGCTCCTCGTGCAGGTGGCGGCGCCGCGCTTCGAGCTCGGCCACGCGCATCATGACTTGCTGCTCGATCCAGATCTCGAGCGCGGGCAGGACATTGGCTTGCGGGCGTTGGACGCTGGCGTCCTGCAGGTCGTCGGAGGCGTCCTGCATGGTGTACTGGCCACCGTTGTAACTGGCGAGCACGGTCTTCATCTGCTCGGGCGTGGGCTGCAGCGGCGCCACGGGCGAGATGACGCGGAACAGGAACTGGGAGCCGCCCGGCGTGAGCTGCAGGTTCCACTCGTCCTTGAGCCCTTCATAGCTACGGTTGAACGCGGCGCGCTGCTTGCGCTGGCGCCCGAGGTCGAACATGCCCGCGCGCATGGCTTCCCAGGTGGGCTGCTGGCGCGGCTGGCGCGACTTGATCACGACCACGAACCAGCCCTCGCGCGTGCGGAACGGTCCGCCGATCTCGCCGATCTTCTGGTGGCGCACCGCGGCGTCGAGCGGGTCGGGCAACGAGCCGGGCGCGACCATGCCCATGTTGCCGTCGGGCGGCAGCAGGCCGGGCAGGCTGAACGAACGCGACACCTGCTCGAACGGCTCGCCGCTCTGCAGCCGGCGCATGGCTGCGCGTGCCGTGGTCTCGGTCGAGGTGTAGATCATCAGCACCTCGGCCTCCACGTTGCGGGCGTCATACAGCGCACGCGCCTCGGCTTCGGACACCTTCTGCACGGGCGACGCCATGCGGCCGTAAAGAGTCTGGATGAGCGCGCGGTGCATCTCGCGCTGCTCGGTGTTCACCACCACGGGAGCGCTCTCGTGCCCCAGGGCGCGGGCCATCTCCAGCATCATGGCGCGGCTGGTGAGGTCCTCGGCGAGTTGGGCCTTGGCCATGTCGGGCGGGCCGGCGTATTGCGCCTGGGCGCCGCGAGCGGCGCGCTCGAAGTCGGCTACGGTGACCTTCTGGCTGCCAGCCTGGATGAGCGTGGGCTCCTGCGTCGAACAGCCGGCGCTGGCCAGCAGCACGGCGGCAGCGGCCATGCGCAGCGCCAGCGGGGCGAGCGGCTTGTGCATCACGGGCGAGTCCTTTCGTGGGTGGGGCACGATCACGGTACGCCAAGCAGGTTAGGCGCGGTTCGCGGTGCGGGCAAGCGCGCCGGAGCGCACTCGCGCAGGCTTCACGGATTCTTCATCATGGCCACCGATACTGGCCTCATGCCAGTCCCGTTCCCGGTCCCCCGGAGGGCTCCCGTCATGCCGCGCATCCTCGTCGTGGACGACCAGAAGACCATCGTCGAGACGTGCCGGATGTACCTCGAGCATGCCGGCTTCGAGGTCGACGTGGCCTACAACGGGATGCAGGCGCTCGAGGAGGTCGCGCGGGCCGCGCCGGACGCCATCGTGCTCGACCTGCTGCTGCCCCGGCTCGACGGACGCGAGGTCTGCCGGCGGCTGCGGGCCGATGGAAGACACATGCCGGTGATCATGCTGAGCGCGCTCGCGACCGAGGACGACCGCATCGCGGGCCTCGAGCTGGGCGCGGACGACTACCTGGTGAAGCCGTTCAGCCCGCGCGAGCTGGTGGTGCGTGTACGCACCATCCTGCGCCGTGTGCCGCCGGCCGAGGCGGGGCGCGTGCTGCGCTTCGAGGGACTCGAGATCGATCGCGACGAGCGCCGGGTGTTCCTGGACGGCGCCGAGCTCACGCTGTCGCCGCGCGAGTTCGGGCTGCTGGCGGAGATGGCGCAGCATCCGTTCCGGGCGTTCACGCGCGCCGACCTGATCGTGCGCGTGTTCGGCGACGAGGCCGGCGTGCTCGAACGCACGGTGGACGCGCACATCATGAATCTGCGCCGGCGGATCGAGCCCGATCCCGCGAAGCCCGCGCGCATCGTCACGGTGTACGGCGTGGGTTATCGCTTCGAGGGTGTGCCATGCGGGTGAGCGCGAGTCGTGGGCCCATGAAGCGGAGCGCGTCGTGCGCCTGAGCCTGCGTGTACAACTCGGGCTGGCCATCGTGCTGGTGACGCTGGCCGTGCTGGCCCTGGTGCTGGCGTCCTCGCAGCGTCGGCTGGTCGAGGAGCTCTACCGCTTCGATGGCGGCGGCGACACCACCGTGGTCACACGCGCCGCGCGCACACTCGAGGACTGGTATCCCGGTCACGTGCGCAGCTCGCTGACGTGGACCGGCGCCGACAGCGTGCTCGCCGCGGTGGCACGACCGCCGGGCACCGAACTCGTGCTGATGTCGCCCGCGGGGTTCGTGGTCGCCGCCTCGCGCGCGGACCTGCGCAGCGCGCAGATCCTGCCGGGCCGCCCCGCCTCGGACCCCGACACGACCGGCGCGGATCGCGAGCACGCGAGCAGCACGACTGTCGTGAGCTATCGCGATCCCGACAATGGCGCGCTGGTGCGTTTGCTGTTCGATGCACCGCGTTCGCGCGAGCTGCACCGCGCCGACGGGCGCTACACGGGGCGCGTGTATGCGTTTCGCTTCGGGCTGCCGCCTGCACCGGTGCGCCAGCGCACGCTCCAGGCCGCGGCGCGCGCCTCTCGCCCGGGGTGGCTCGCCACCCCTCTCGGCCAGCGTGCGCCGCGCCGGCTCAACGTCGTGCCCGAACCGCCGGATGCCGGCCGGCTGCGTCGCGTGCTCGTCGCGCCGCTGCTGCTTGGCGCGCTGGCCTCGATGGTGCTGCTGTTCCTCGCCGCCTCGCGCGCGCTCGCGCCGCTGCGCTCGCTCACCGACGCGACCCGGCGCCTGGCCGCGGGTGACCGCGCCGCGCGCGCCCGGGTGGGCGGCTCGAGCGAAGTGGCCGATCTCGCGCAGTCGTTCAACGCCATGGCGGACTCGCTCGAGCGTTCGGAGGCCGTGCGCCGGCAGATGGTGTCGGACGTCGCCCACGAGCTGCGCACGCCGATCACCAACCTGCGCTGCCGCCTGGAAGCGCTGCAGGACGGACTGGCATCGCCCGATGCCGCCGAGTTGCGCGGGCTGCACGACGAGACGTTGTTGCTGCAACGGCTGGTCGAGGACCTGCAACTGCTCTCACTCGCCGACGCCGGCCGGCTCCGGCTGCAGCCCGGCGCCGAAGACCTGCGCGAGATCGCGGCCGCGGCTGTGACGGCTTTCGCCGCGCAAGCGCACGCGCAGGGCATCATGCTCACACTGGCACCGGGAGGGCCCGCCCCGCTCACTTGTGACGCCATGCGCATCGGGCAGGTGCTGCGCAACCTGCTCGCGAACGCGCTCGCGCACACGCCCCATGGCGGCGGCGTGCAGGTCGTGGTGGATCGTGCGGACGCGCAGTGGCGCTGCAGCGTGCGCGACACGGGAAGCGGCATCGCCCCCGAGCAACTGCCGCATGTGTTCGAGCGCTTCTGGCGCGCCGACACGGCGCGCACGCGCGAGAAGGGCGGCGCGGGGCTCGGGCTCGCCATCGCGCGGCAGTTGGTGGAGCTGCACGGCGGCACGCTCTCCGCGGCGAGCGTGCCGGGCGCGGGGGCCACGTTCACGATGACCCTGCCCTCCACGGGCGCGGCTTGAGCGTGCTGCGTCCGGGGGCCGGCGCGACGCGCCGGTCGTGAGTGCGCTCGGTGTGGAGCCGGCCTTCATGACGGCTTCACAGGTAGGCGTCATCGTGGTGCCATCGAGCTGCCCGCCGCTCCCCGGCGGCACGAGAGGTGTGAGTCCCATGCGGAGGATCCCCATGCGTGTACGGATGTCGTGGTCGTGGTGGATGCTGGCGATGCTGTGCGTGGCCGGAGTCGCGAATGCGGCCGTCGAGTGGCCGGCCAGCGATCTCTCGCGTCATGCGCAGGCGTGGTTCGCCATGCTCAAGGGCGATGAAGGAGCGGCGCGCGGGTTCTTCGCGGAGCACATGGCCGCCAGCGCCATGGCGCAGGCGGGGCTCGACGAACGCCTGGAGCGCCGGCGCATGCTGCTCGAGCGCACCGGCGGGCTCACGCCGCTCGAGGTGGTGGATGACGACGTCACGCGCCTGGCCGTGCGCTGTACGGCGGGCAACGGCGATCAGGTGGTGGCGATGTTCGAGGCCGAGGATGCCGCGCCGCATGGCATCATGGGCGTGCGGCTGGAAGCGCGGCCGCCGGGTGGCGGCGACGGCCCGCCGCCGGCACCGGCCGGCCCCGCGCTCGATGACGCCGACGCCGTGAAGCAGGTGCGTGCCTACCTCGACGGCCGCGCCGCGAGCGGCGAGTGGTCCGGGGCGGCGCTCGTGGCCCGCGGCAGCGAGGTGCTGTTGAGCGGTGCGTGGGGACAAGCGGATCGCGACAAACGACTCGCGAACACGCCCGCCACACGCTTCAACGTGGGTTCGATCGGCAAGATGTTCACGCGTGCGGCCATCGCGCAGCTGGCCGAGGCCGGCAAGCTGTCGCTCGACGACAAGCTGTCGCGCTTCCTGCCGGACTTCCCGCATGCGGACTCGATCACCCTCGCCATGCTGTGCGCGCACCGTTCGGGCGTGGGCGACTTCTTCAACGAACGCTACGACGCCATGGATCGTTCCAGGTTGCGACACAACCGCGACTATCTGGCGTTGATCCGCGACCAGCCGCTGTGGTTCGCGCCGGGCACGAGCCAGCGTTACTCGAACGGCGGCTACGTGCTGCTGGGCGAGGTCATCGCCAAGGCGTCGGGCGAGGACTACTACGACTACCTGGCCAAACATGTGTTCGTGCCCGCGGGCATGACGTCCACTGCGGCACTGATCGAAGGCGACGGCACGAAGGGCGTGGCGCGCGGCTACACGCGCGGCGACGCCGGGGGCGAGGCACAGCCCGCGCATGGGCCCGAGCGCGACAATGTGATCACGCGCCCATGGCGCGGGAGTGCCGCCGGCGGCAGCTACTCCACGCTCGCGGATCTGCTGGCGTTCGACCGTGCGCTGCTGGCCGCCAAGCTGTGCGGGGCTGGCTGGTCGGCGTGGGTCACGGGCGGGCCGCGGCCGGAACCGGGCACGGCGACGATGACGCCCGAGGTGCCGTCGTTCGGCTTCGCCGGCGGTGCGCCCGGGCTGAACGCCGAGTGGTCGCACGAGGGCGATGTCGTGAGCATCGTGCTCACGAACCGCGACCCCGAGACCGCGTGGCCCACCGTGCAGGGCGTGCGTGACATCGTGCGCCGCATGAAGCCGGGGGCGAAGCGCGTGCGGTCGTGAGTCGCGGGGGGGG
>JBEBGT010000142.1:0-7762 GCA_040081365.1 Candidatus Eiseniibacteriota bacterium
ATGCAAGGCGTCCGTACCAGTCCACGATCAGCCCGCCCCGGTAACGGAACCCCATCTCGCCCCGGAAGAACCGCCGCAGGCATCGGACCACGCGCGACTCAACCGCATTGGGCACGGTCTCGCCTTCGACCATCACGACCACGTCCGCGAGAACCGAGAGCTTCACGCTTCGTGACCGGCCCCACCATCGGCCAGCAGCTTCCACCCCGGGCGGTAGCAACTTCTGGCGCGCCTTGCCGAGGTAGCGGCCGATGTAGTGCCGTGCCGCAGGCTCGCCGCGAATCGGCTCGACCTTCGTCGCGACCCGAAGTGCTGCCGTGTCGTCGAGCTCCCCGGTAGCACGGCACCACGCCAGCGTCACCCGTGACGGCGGGACATCGCCTTCGCACAGCAGGTGATAGTGCACGATGCCGCGCTTCTGGAACTCCTGAATCCAGACATACGCGCCGAGCAGTCGGCGCATGCTCGACAGGAAGCGGTTGAGATCGCGCTTGCTGCGACGCACCACCCTTGCGTTGAGTTCCGGCGCTTCCTCCCACGCTTCGCTCTTTGCGTGGTACGTAAGCGTGAGCATGGAGCGGAACTCGTTCGCGGCACTGGCGGCGATCAGCTCCAGTCGCTTGCGGCTCGGGTCCGAGAACGCCTTCACGCCCCCGCGTGTCGCGTCGCGCGCACCGACGCGCTTGGGGATCTCCTCGGCGCCATCATCCGTCCAGGCGCGCCGACGCCCGTCGCTGTGCAGCACGAAGCCGCCCTTGAATATGCGGAGCCCGTGTTCCTTCATGAGCATGACCGACCTCGATTCCATGTTGGGTAGCGCCGTCACGGGCTGCCCGCAGCGTGCTGCCTGCGTGCCGTGTAGGCATGGAACTGCCGACTCGATGAGTGGCGGAGTCGGTAATGCGGGTGAGGAACCCGCTGAGATCAGGCGACCGAAGGTCGCCACACCGGTACGAAGGCCCCGGCAATACCGCCAGTGCTGCGGAAGCTATCGGCGCGAGATGGCCTCGTCAACGCCGATTGTGCGGGCGGCAGCCACACGCCCAGGTGATGTCCACGGCTGGCCAGCGCTGGCCATTACTTTTGAGTTATGTGTACTTAAGCCAAGGCAACGCTACAGACTGACCCACGGTGCGACTACCTCCGCACGAACTCCATGGGCGCGCCTCAACTGCCCATCTGTCGCCCTTCCCCAGATATCGACGGTCACGCTATCCACGCGAAGCGGCGCCTTTGTGTGCGCCAGCGTCGTGACAACCCGCGGACCAAACAGCGCTGTATCTCTCGACGCAAAACTACCAGTAAGTGTCATCCTGGCCGCAGACTTGGGTGACAGAGTCGCTTGAGCATCCTGAACAACCAGTTCACCCGCTCCCACCTGAGCGCCGGATACCCATAGAGCCATCTCCGCATGCACGATCACTGTTGGTAGCGAGCTCTGAGACGCAAGCGAGAGTTCAATGCGTGCACCATAGTCGCGCACCACGTACTCGATCCGATCAGGGTACTGGTAGGTCATGTCCTTCCAGAATGCGACCCAAGCCTTCTCCGGGAGTACTGCAGCCCATTCCCTAGGCTCGCCAGAGAGGGGGGCACGCCCGACACCGCGCACCCCTACGGGGACAGAAGTGTGCGGGGTGCTTGAGTCATCGCGCGCGACCACTCCGGCCACGACTGTGTCACGTCTGCTCATCGCGCTTGAATCAGCTGGTGCTTGTACGCTCGGAACATTCTCGCCACTGTGGGGCGCTTGTGCGCCCCAATGCGGAATACTCCAGCCAAGGAGGCCTAGGAGGGATGTCCCGATCGCTCCCACGATGTATTGCACGGCGTGGTCAACGACATGATCCCATCGAGCTTGGAGCCATTTGCGAAAGCGCTTGCCACGACTCTCACTCACTACGCCCGTGCCTGGCTCAGATGGTGGGTCCGGCGTCAGCGCACTTGCGGTGGTGGTCACCGCGTTGGTGGGAACGGGCGTCTGTTCAGGAGGCTGTGCAAGCAGTGGAACTACCGATGCAGCGCCGAAGACGCCGCTTCCTGCGAGCGCCTCGCATCTTCCGGCCTCATCGTACATCTGGTTGCGCAGTGCCTCGGTCAGCGTTTGCTTATCGGCCGTGCCCTCAGCGTCTCGCTTTAGAGAAGCTGCCCTTCGCAGCAGCAGCGTCTTCGCAATCCGGACCTCTCGGTGGGACATGTCGGGGAATGACGTGGCCAATCCCTCGTCTTCCGTGGACTCGTGGAGTCGCGAGAGTGCAGATTGGACGCGCCGATACTCCAGCACCTCCGGAATCTCTTCGATCTCATGCCGAAAGAGCGGACGTCCTAGGTGCTTACCCGTCTTGGCCATGTCTACAATAGGCCGGAGCTCGCTGCCGTACTCTCGAAACACGGTGACAAGCACTCGCACGCTTGCGGGTGCGAGCGAAATGTTGCTGTGCCAGTAGTCGTCGGGTCGTTCTGCCTGACCCTCGCCCTCTGCCATTACGCTTCTCCTGTGTGCGAGATCGCGCCCCTGAATCCGGCAGAACGGTCTAGGAGACCGCTGCTCTGGGATGGCTACGGTGGCTACGGTCTCAGCGGCCTTTCAAGTCCAGCGCCGTCCATCCTAGACCATGGACACGAAGCGCCTCAACGGGGTATCCCGAAGAGGCGCTTCGCATTGTGTTGCCGCGACGTCACTTGGCTCGAACGACCTGAAACCTTGATATTTACCCCGACCGTTTTAGGAAACCGCTGCTCTCTCTGTCTGAGCTACGGGGCCACGGGTCGGGGACTCTGTTGCATCGCAGCCGGTTGCGCAAGCCGGTTCCGGCACTGGAGGAACGGACTTGCGCGAGGCTGGCTCCGGTCATGGCGACGGTCTGAGCGGCAAATGCGGCTAGTAACAGATCGTCGTGTGCGCGATGTGCCACTTGCGACCGCGTTGGTCTGTTGCGTCCACTCCGTAGGCCGAGAGCGTGCCATAGTAGTAGTCCATCTCCAGCACGCTGGCCTCCCCTTCTGCCCAGAAGATGACGGCGTAGGTTGAATAGGGAGAGTAGTTGAAGGTCCCCATCTTGGAGTTGAGCTCCGATCCCTTCACGATCGTCGCTGAGACCTTGTACGCCTGTGACCATCCTGACTGGGTCTGATACTTCGCGCAGATGTTGAGCCGCTCGGAGTCTGTGCCCCCGCCGCTAGGGGCGTAGGACCGAGCCATCCCCTGAGCCATCGCATCCCAGAACTCCGGGGCGCATCCAGTCAAGAGCGGGAGCATCATTCCAACGAGCACAATCGCGTGCCACCGTCGCCACCATCGAGGGCCAGTCATCTCCTCACTCCACGTTACGAGAGTTGCCGATACGCTGCGCCTCCCTCATCACCGCCTCGTCGGACAGCTTCGCGTACCTCTGTGACGTCGTGATGCTCGCGTGGCCCAGCACCAGTTGCAGCGCGGCAAGCGAGCCGCCCCGCACCAGCCACGAGCACGCGAACGAGTGCTCGTCGGGTGGACGTGGAAGTCCTCGATGCCCGTCAACCGGCGCACGCGGGTCGCGAACGATCCCGGTGCGCCGGTCGCGTACGGCACCAAGCGACCGACACGACCACGGAGCTCGTCGGCAAGCTCCGGCGAGAGCGGCACCCGGCGCACGCGCTTCGACTTCGTGTGCGCCACTTCGAGATACCGCTGCTCGTCCCCCGAGCCCGCCACGCGAACGCGCTTCACGTCCGATGCCTGGGCTCGGCACAACTCGCCCCGGCGAAGCATGACAACCCCTCAGCTGAACCCCGGCTTCCGAAACCTCACCATGTTTACTTCAGCCGCACCAGCTTGCGTCGGACCTGTCCGAGCGGCGTACTCAGTCTCGCGTAGTAGATTCCAGCACTCAGCGGTTGGCCCAGATCATCGCGGCCATCCCACTCGATCCTGTACTCCCCGGCGTCCCGTGCCTCGCGAGCCAATGTCCGCACATGCCGTCCGTCCACTGAGTAGATCTCCAAGGCCACAGGTCCCGGTCGAGATAGACTGAATGAGAGCGCCGCTGTGGACTGGAATGGATTCGGCACGGCGGCAGCCAGGGCTGTGATCTGGGGGATCCCCGCGATCTGACGCCTCGTCACCAGGGGCAGATCCTTGTTCGCGGCACTCCTCGCCATCGCTGACCTGATGAAGACGCCTTCGTCACCGGGCTTGAGCCGACGGAACGTGATCGTCGCCAACTCTCCCGCACCGCTCATGCCACGAGCTCGTGCGCCGAGCAAGGTCGCGTCAACGCTGCCGGGGCTCGGAGACATCACCACGCCTTGTTGATCCACGAGGAACTGTCCCGATGCCCACTCCGTCGGCGCAACGACATCAGTGTTCCATGCGAGCACCGTCGACAGCGCCTGGACTGCACCGCTACCGTGCATGTCAATGTGGGCCACCACACTGCCGGATGACGATTCGGTTACTCGCAGCGTCAACTCGTCGGGACCAAGTGTCGCCGCAGGTTGGAGCGTCAAGGCGGGGGCGCCGACCGCCTCGTAGTTGAGCCCGAAGATCAGGAGGTCCTCGATATTGATCCTGCCATCGGTCGTCGGCCTCCCGTGAACCGTGCGGTCCGTCGTCGGCCCCACGTCGAGTGACTCAAAGCCCACCAGCGCTGCACCTGCTGCGCCATAGTGGAACCCAAGCAGCGAGAGATCCGGGACGCCCACGTGATTGTCACCCTGACCCGTGGTGACACCGTCCGCGACATCCCCGAGATGGTAGTTGAGCACACCTCCCGCGAGATTCGAAGCTGGCGAAAGAGTCCCATACGAGTCAGTGACGAACGCCACGTAGTAGTAGTAGTCCCGTTCTGTCGGTTCGTCCGTGGAGCCCGGCGAAATCAAGTTCGTGAGCACCCAGGGGGCCGGCGGCGGGAACGCCGGGACCAGCGGCGCTGTACCGCCTAGATCATCGTATCGCGGATATCCGCCAAAGCCCGCACGATACACATGAACAGAGTCTCCGGCTGCCGCCGCCGGCCAGTCGACCCGGAGCTCCGTGGTGCCATCGGCATCGTTGCCAGCTGTGAGCTGGGATACCGTCAGCGCCGTGATCGGAGCGACAGGCGGGTTGAGAACCATGTTGGCGGTGACGCTCTTGTGACCATCCATGACGATAGTCGCGGGATTTGTTGAACCTGTCAGGTCGCCTGCCCAGTCCGCGAAATGAAAGCCGGGGGCCGGACTCGCGGTCAACCTCACTTCAGTTCCTAGTAGGTAGGACGCCTCGCCAGGAACCCATGTAACCGTGCCATCGGTCACGCTGACGCTGAGCAGATACCGTCCGAGCGTGAAGTCCGCATCGCTGGTATCGCTCGCGGTGTTGCCATTCACGTCGTGAGCGGTTACGCGGACGCGGGCATGAGTGGTGACAACCGGCGGCGGTGTCCAGGCGAGCGTTTCTGAGTTCGGAATCGCGGCCGCAATGGTGTACGGAAACGTCGCGCCGCCATCCGTCGATAGCGCAAGGTCCACAAGTGCGACCGCAACGTTGTCCGCAGCGGCCCACGTGATTGTCAACGGCGAAAGGTCGCCGCCGTTTGGTGCTGACAGAGTCACGACTGGGAGCGTGAAGTCGACGGCGACTGATGCAGCTGTTCCGACGGGGAAGCTGGTGGCAACGTTACTGCAATCAAACACGGTGACTTCATCGAGTGTCAGCAAGCCCGGTCCCGCTAGGACATTGCTACCCACGGCGACATTGAAGAGCGTACCCGCGACCGCGGTGGAGCCACATGGTGTACCAAGGGTAACGTTGTCGACTGTGTAGGTGCCACCACCATTGTCGATGACCTGGAACGCGGTTGTGGGGTTGTCAGCACCAAGAAAGTCCGCTGGACTGATGCCTGAAGTGCCGGAACCGGATAGAGCGAGGCCGCTGAGGTGAAAGCGTACCGAGTAACCGAGGATCGGCGTGGCGTCTGTTCGCGTGAGAGTCACCGGGACGGTGAGCGCCGGAGTCGCTGGTGACACGGTGCCAGGTGGAGATAGGGCGTTCACCGCAGCGCTCGAAGCAAGTCCAGAACCGTAGACTTGAACACGGCTGTTGCCGCTGTCGAGGACGAAGATCGCGGGGCCGCTCACCAGCACGTCAGATGGGCTTGAAAACTGGCCCACCGCCGTGCCACTTGAGCCCCACTCCGAAATCAGAGCGCCATCACCCGAAAACTTCCGGATAAGACCGCTGCCGTGGTCGGTGACATAGACGTCGCCAATCGCGTCCACAGCTAAGCCGTACGGAAGACTGAACCCGCCCCACTGCGTGATGAAGGTGCCGTTGCCCGTGAACTTCTGCACGCGACCACTCTCATCCGAAACGTAGACGAATCCACTCGCGCTGACTGCCACGCCCAGAGGGGCCACGAATCCACCCCACTGCGTCAAGAAGGTCCCATTGCTGGTGAATTTCTGAAGTCGGTTGTTGCCCACATCAACAACGTAGACGTTGCTGCTGCCGTCTACCGCCACTCCGTACGGCTCAGAGAACTGGCCGTTCCCACTGCCGCCCGTGCCCCACTCCATGAGGTAGGTGCCCGTGCCGGAGAACTTCTGGATCCGGTTGTTGAACCGATCCGCGACGTAGACGCTTCCGCTCGCGTCCACGGCAATCGAGTACGGGAAAACGAACTGACCAGGGCCGCTGCCATTGGAGCCCCACTTGCCCACGTACGCGCCACTGCTCGTGAAACGCTGGATACGGTGGTTATTGCTGTCGGCGATGTAGACCTCGCCGCTGGGGGCTTGCGCGATGCCGCGCGGGTCCAGGAGTTGTCCATCGCCGCTGCCTGAGACACCCCAGTTGGTGACGAACGGAGGAGGCTGAGCTGATGCAGAACTGGTGACCACGATGCCAACTGCGAGCGCCATCGAAAGGCACAATGCGACACGAATGCAAGCAGGCCGGCCGAGCACGATGAGCA
This sequence comes from Candidatus Eiseniibacteriota bacterium, assembly GCA_040081365.1. Lineage (GTDB taxonomy): Bacteria > Eisenbacteria > RBG-16-71-46 > RBG-16-71-46 > RBG-16-71-46 > JAIOPA01. The sequence continues at coordinate 6,936 of JBEBGT010000142.1, forward strand.
CCTCCGGATAGGTGTGATTGCGCTCGGCGCCAAACGTGCGCACGCCGCCCGGGCGCGACAATCGGGAATGTCATTTCAACCGGCGCGAGGGTAACTCTATCCCGACCGACCGGCAACAGGTTCTTACTGGTGAGACGGTCGCGCACGAAACCAAGGGACCGTCCCCTCCCCGAGGCGTGCCCGCCAGCGTTCGTGAGCGCGGCGCCAGTTGTAGGCCCTTCGACTCGTGTGCGCCAGACTCGACGACAGCCGTTAGCCCCTCGTGGGATCGACCCTCGCGTAGTCGACACTTGGCAACACCAATCGCTCGCCACGGCCGCGGAAGAACCGCATGAACCGGCCTCGGCGCGACTAGGGCCAGTCCGCGCTCGACTCCGGAAAGAGACTACCAACGTCAGGCGGTCAGGCCCTTACACAGAGTTCCGGACAGGCTCACGGGCTCGAACACGCTCGGCTACGGTCACCCGTCTCTTCGCGCTCGACAAGGGCGGCTCTCGCCGCCGGCGCACGGTGAGGTATTCGACGGGAAGTGGGGCGCCAATCGGCTACGCGGCCTTGGCTGCGGCCACACGAACGTACGCGCTCACCACTTCCCTGATTGTGAACCAGGCTGAGGTTGTGCGCTCAGGCGCGCACACTCTCGGCTGTCGATTCCTCCTGGCGCCGAGGTTCGAAGGTCGTCCCGTCGCGCCACAATGCGTACAGGATCCCCGCGAGCCTCCGCTCCACAGCGACGATGGCCGTCTTCATGCCACGGCGGGTCGCGATCCGCTGCGCCCACAGCCGGAGTTCTTCGGTGTTCGGCTTGCGCGAGAGCAGCACCGACC